>JAZDDD010000724.1:0-11149 GCA_036679545.1 Gemmatimonadota bacterium
CCAGCTACTATGATGGGTGACGTTCGCTGTGGTATCATATCAACGACTCCGGTATTTCTCGATGAGCATCGGGATTTTTTCCGGCGTCATGTCTTCGAGAAAAACTTCGTTCATCATGACCGGCGTGGCAAAACCACATGCGCCCAAACATTCCACTTCAATGACGGTGAACTTCCCGTCGGGGGAAGTCGCTCCAAGTTCGCCACAACCGGTGTGTTCTAAGAACGCTTGCACTACGTCCTCGGCACCGCACAAATTGCACGGTGTCGTGGTGCAAACCTGGACAAACGTTTTCCCAACCGGATGTTGATGGTACATGGTGTAAAACGTCACCACACCTTTGACATACGCAGGCGTTATCTCAAGCACGTCAGCCACTTCGGCCATGGCACCATCGGAGATCCAACCTCGATCCTCTTGGACGATCCACAACGCCGGAAGCAGTGCGGCTTGCTTCGTTGGATAACGTGTCAGGATGTCGTCCAACTCTTCCTTGCGGGCACCCGTGAAAACGGGCGCGTGCTCCGATGTCGTTTCCATCACGTGGTATGTGCCGTGTGCGTCGTGGTTCGTTTGTTTTTGTCGCCGATGCGACAAACGTATGTGCCAGCCAGTGGCCGACGGACCCCAAACCTTCGAATCAAATAATTACCGATCAACTTCGCCCATCACGATATCAACGGAGGCATTGATAGCAATGAGGTCTGACAGCATATGGCCTTCCGACATTTCCGGTAACGCGGCCAAATTAATAAACGCCGGAGGTCGTACCCGCCAGCGGACGGGTTTTGCCGTACCATCGGAGACCAGATAGTAGCCGAGTTCTCCCTTGGGTCCCTCGATGGGCATGTACGCCTCGCCAACCGGCGCCGGAACACCCTCCATGACTTGTTTGAAATGGAAGATCATCGCCTCCATATCGCTCATGGCCTCACCTTTACCAGGCAATATGACACGTGGATCGTCTACGTTTACGGGGCCCTCGGGCAAACGTTTGACGGCTTGTTCGAGGATACGCGTTGATTGCCGCATTTCCTCGAACCGACACAAAAATCGATCGTACACGTCGCCGTGCTCACCAACCGGTACCTCGAAATCGTATGTTTGGTAGTCCAGATACGGGCGATCTTTGCGAACATCATACGCTACGCCACTGGCGCGCAACATCGGTCCGGACAGCGAATAGTTGATGGCATTTTCGGCGCTGAGTACACCGATACCCTGTGTCCGCCCACACCAGATTCCGTTGCGGGTGAGCATCCGGTCGACTTCGTCAAGAACCTTCGGGAAACCTGAGCAGAAGTCACACAAACCCTGCTCAAAACCATCGGGGATGTCCGCCATCAAGCCACCGACGCGTGTCAGACTCGTCGTAAGCCGGGCGCCTGTCCACATCTCCTGAAGATTGTAGATCACTTCGCGCTGTTGGAAACACCAGAGGAACGGAGTGAACGCGCCAATATCGATTGCGGTGGTCCCCATCCACACCAGATGTGAGATGATCCGGCTCATCTCGCACGCAATCACGCGGAGGACTTTGCATCGCTCGGTGATCTCGATACCCATCAACTTTTCCGCAGCCAACGCCAGGCAAACGTTGTTGGACATGGGGGCCAGGTAGTCCATGCGGTCGGTGAGCGGAATAAGCTGGTTGTAGTGCCGGTACTCGCCCAACTTCTCAAAACCGGAATGAAGGTATCCAATATGCGGTATGACACGTTGGACCACTTCGCCGTCCAGCTCAACCACAAGTCGGAGCACACCATGCGTGGCGGGATGTTGCGGACCCAGGTTGACAAGCATGTGGTCCGACTCCAACGCCGGTTCACTCGTATCGACAAGGGAAGTCCTGTCGCCCACACCGAGAGGGATCCGTTGAATATCTCCGGCCTCACTAAGACCTGGCGTGGCGACGTCCAGTTTCACGGTACGTTTTGCCATTACCCCGAACCCTCCGGTCCACCAACACGACCGCGTTCGCCACGAGCTAACCGTTCCTTCATATCCGTCGGCAGATCCGAAAACGCATCAGCCATGGAAAGCTCTTCCATGGAGTAGTGTGCTTCGGGGTTGGCATTGAGCGCCTGACGAACTTGTTCGGCGCGTGAGAAACGTCCTCGGAGCGGAAAATCTTTTCGCAGCGGATGCCCTTCGGCGTATGTCTCCCACATGAGGATGCGTCGCAAGTCTGGGTGGCCCTCAAAGTGTACGCCAAACATGTCATACACTTCTCGCTCCAACCAATTTGCCCCTTTCCAAATGGGGACGATCGACTGGACTGAGAGTTCTTGGTCTTTTGGGAGTTCAACTTTGACCCGCAACGGGACGCGACGCTCAAACGAGAACAATTCGTAGACAACCTCGAGCGGGCGTTCGCCATCACGGTATTCAACTGCTGTGATATCCACTAGATACTGATAATCGTGCTCTGCCGTGTCCTTGAGGTATTTCATGACGTCGGTGAGGACGGCCGCATCGATGTACACGATCGTGTCGCCACACGAAACGTGCGCCCGACCGACCTTGTCACCGAACTGTCGGCGCAGAGTCGTTATTGAGGGATTCACGAAGTGCTACTCGGATCGGGTTTGATGAATCGAGTTTCCAAACGGTTCCGACAGCTCGTCCACAACGTTCGGCGGCAGTCGAAGACCATGTTTGTCGAGCAACTGTTCGTCACGCAACGTGCTATCGGCCAACGATTCGCCACGGACCTTTTTCTGAAGCATCAGGATTCCATACAACAGGCCCTCGGGCCGCGGGGGACAACCAGGCACATAGACATCGACCGGCACAACGGTATCGATGCCCTGCACCATCGCATAATTGTCGAAAATACCGCCGGTCGATGCACACGCTCCCATGGAAATGACCCACCCCCGCGCAAATCAGGACATCCGCCTGTCGAGGAGAAAAACTCATTCTCTCCATGCCAAATCGGGCAAGATCAAACCGGCTCGCTGCCGTTGCCATGAATTCAATGGCGCAGCACGCCGTACCGAACGGCATTGGCCAAAGGCTATTTGATCTGGCCCAGTTTACGAGGAAATCCAACCGGGTCGTTACCCAGTTCGGCGAAACTCGCGAGATGACACTTTGATTCGACGGCGTTGCTTCGGAGGGTGCGTCACTCAATCCCATTCCAGGGCTCCTCTCTTCCACGCGTAGACATGGCCTACTTCAAGGACTGCAACGAACACGGCCATCGCCACCAGCCCTTGGAGGCCCAACTGACGAAACGCCACTCCCCACGGAATCAGAAAGACCACTTCAATATCGAAGACGATAAAGAGCATGGCGATGAGGTAAAATTTGACGCTAAACCGCTCGCGTGTCCCTCCCAACGGCGGCATGCCTGACTCATAGGGAGCGGCCTTGAGCCGAGTTGGTCGCTGAGGTGAGACAATTTGCGATAGAGCAAGCATGCCTATCGCGTTGACGATCACAAAAGCGACCAAGATGAGAACGGGGATGTACTGGGTCAGCATACTTTTGGGGTGCACTCGTGAAAAATTTCACGTACTTCCAGCCGGTAACCTACCTGGGGCGCTGACGGAGTGTCAAGCGAGCGAAAGTGGCGTAAGCGCCCAAGCGACGTATCTTTACGATCGCGCGATTCAAATACCAGATGCCCGCATTTTGAGCCCGCGCCGCAACCCTCGAATTCCCAAAAGCCTCAAAGTCTATGTCCATAAAATCCGACCGTTGGATCCGCACGATGGCCCGATCACACAAGATGATCGAGCCGTTCGAAGACCGTCAGGTCCGCGAGGGCGTGGTAAGTTACGGCGTGTCCTCGTACGGCTACGACATGCGTGTGGCACACGAATTCCGGATTTTCACAAACGTCCGATCGTCCATTGTTGACCCCAAAGCGTTCGCGGATGACTCGTTCGTCGAATTCGAAGGCGATGTCTGCGTGGTGCCCCCAAACTCGTTTGCCCTGGCACGTTCCGTTGAATATTTCCGCATCCCACGGCACGTGCTAACCATCTGTGTCGGGAAAAGCACCTACGCCCGGTGTGGTATCATAACAAACGTGACACCGTTCGAGCCGGAGTGGGAGGGGAACGTCACACTCGAGATCTCCAATACGACGCCGTTGCCAGCGAAGATTTACGCCAATGAAGGTATCGCCCAGGTACTCTTCTTTGAGGCCGATGAAGACGATGTGTGCGAAGTGTCATACGCCGACAAAAAGGGCAAATACCAGGCCCAACACGGCGTCACGCTGCCCAAGCTGTAGAGGATATCTATGACACTGGTGCGTTGTCCCACGCACGGTATTCCCTTCAACGACCAAAATCCGCGCGGGTGCCCAGCCTGTGCTCAGGAACGTCAGGGACGAAGTAGCCAGGTGGTCATGATGCGGGAGCTGGCCGAAGCCAGCGTGCCCATTGACGAAGAGGCGCTCGCCGAGGCACTCGAGGAGCCAAGTTTCCTCGAACGAATCCTGGAATCCCTGGGCAGCATGCGCGGTACGGCCATCAACCTCACCAAGTTCGGCCCGCCGATCATCGCGGTCCTGCTGCTCGCCGTATTTTTGGGTTCGCGCCCAACCTTCGTGGAACAACCCCATCCAGTTGTCTTCTCCGGAAGTCCGCAGCCGCTGACAATCATGCCGGGCCAACCCGTCAGCATAGTCCACGCAGTTCTCGGCGTACAACAGCCCACGGTTCATCCACGAGGAGGGGCCGCACACCGCTACTCGTACGGCAGAGATCTCATCATCGACGAAGTAAACGGGTTCGTGTACTCCCTGGAAATCGGTGTTCCCAATCGCACGTGGCGTGGCCTCCAAGTTGGCATTCCTGAACAACAAGCCCGAGGCGCCTTGGCCTTGCTCGCCACACTTGATCAAAGTGTCGACGCCCCGGCCGACTTCGAGGTGCGCAGCGGTTATCAGGTTTACCCGTCAGCCGACAGGCGCCCCACGCGAACGTACAAGGTCGAGACACGGCCTCCGAATGGTTGCTACGATGCCACCGTAGAATTGCGGCCCAAGCAATTTGGATTGTTGATCGACGGTGACCGCCGCTACTCGGTGGTCGGCGAGACCGGTGATCTGCCACAATATGTGGTCACCCGGATCCGTGTGACCGACCGGAGCCGTCGGGGCCCGGATGGCGTGAAGGCGTGTTAAGACGCGCCTCCTCTCGCGACCTAGTCCCAAAAGTGGTATCTTGAGCTTAAGCCGTGGTTGGCTGAGCCGGGTAATGCGTGGGCCCGCTTCGTTCCCTCCAACGAGGACTTTGCCTTGAGCAAAGCGCCCAGCCGACTACGGCTTTTTTGCGTCTACGAGTGTCGTTTTCCCGTCCCAAACAATGTCACGTCGGCAACGCCGTGGAGATAACCTTTCGAGCACTATGCGACGGGGAGGATTATCGCGCATGCGAGGCTCTTCAACGTGCGACCTGGGGATCCGATTTCCAGGAGGTAGTCCCGGGCGCAGTTTTAAAAATTGTGCAAAAAGTAGGGGGCGTTGCGACCGGGGCGTTCACCGCTGACGCTGTCATGGCGGGTTTTGTGTTCGGGATAACCGGTTGGAAGGAGGGCAAACCTTGCCACTGGTCTCACATGCTGGCCGTCGATTCGCAATTCCGCGATCAGGGCATTGGCCAACGCCTCAAACAACATCAACGCGACGACCTCCGCCGCCGAGGAGTTGACGTGATGTTTTGGACCTATGACCCACTGGTGGCGCGTAACGCCCACATGAATCTCTGCCGGCTGGGTGTGACCGTTTCCGAGTATGTGCCCGACATGTACGGTGTCGACGATGACAACTCGCTTGACAGTGTCCTAGGTACCGACCGATTCATCGTGGAATGGGACCTGACGGCCCAACCCGTTCGGCCCGACCAACCCGTTACCGAGGCACGATTGGCCAACGCGACTGTCAACCCCACCGGGGGGTTACTGCCGTCCAACGTTGACCTGCCGTCTTGGCCCCGAGTATCCATTGGCATCCCCGGCGACATTCATACCCTCAAAGCCACCGCACCGGACCTTGCGGCCGCTTGGCGTGCAAATACACGTAAGGCGTTTCTTCACTATTTGGCGACTGGTTACGAGGTGACCGGTTTTTTGACGGACGACGTAAACCAAGCGGGATTCTATCAACTGCGCCAAGTGGATTGACACGTACCCTGCCCTACATCGCTGACACGCAAAGGAATCACACATGTCTGTGACATTGCGACAAATTTCACTGCGCGAAATTCAATTGGAGCTGAAGGAACCGTTCCGTATTTCCTCCGGTACGGCCACGACTCGTCGCATCATGTTGCTCGAACTGGTGGATGTGGACGGTACACGGGCATGGAGTGAGTGTGTGGCAGGCGAGATTCCGAACTATACACCGGAAACCATTGATACCTGCTGGCTCGCAATCACCAAATGGATTGCTCCGGCACTCCTCGAAACACCTATTGAACACCCCAGTCATGTTCACGGGAAATTGGAGCGAAATTTCCGCGGCCATCAAATGGCCAAAGCCGCCGTCGAAATGGGGATGTGGGCGGTCGAATCGCACCGCCAGGACAAGAGCTTAGCGGAGATCCTTGGCGGAACACGCACGAAGGTTGCGGCCGGTGTCTCCCTGGGTATCCAAGACAATCCTCAAGCGTTAGTGGAGAAAGCCACAGCGGCCATCGCGCGCGGTTATCAAAAAGTAAAGTTGAAAATCATGCCAGGGGCGGATGTTCAGTTTGTCGGTGCGGTACGGGAAGCCTTGGGAAAAACGGCTCCGCTCATGGCCGACGCCAACAATGCCTATACCTTAGCGGACATTGAGGTTTTGGAGGCACTCGACAAGTTTGGTTTGATCATGATCGAGCAACCGTTGGCATGGGACGATATCGTGCGCCATGCGGAATTACAAAAAAAATTGGTGACGCCTATTTGCCTCGACGAATCTATTACGAGCATTGATCGTGCAGAAGACATGCTGACACTCTCGGCGGGTCGTATCATCAACATCAAGCCTGCCCGTGTCGGAGGTTTCTCCGCGTCCATCGCGATTCACGACTTGTGTAAGAAAAACAATGTACCCGTGTGGTGTGGCGGAATGCTCGAAAGTGGAATTGGCAGGGGGTACAATGTCGCCTTGGCGTCGTTACCCAACTTTCGACTACCGGGAGATATCTCGCCGAGCGACCGTTACTGGGCCCGCGACATCGTCACACCGGAGTGGACTATGGACACTGACGGTTTGGTCACTGTTCCTCGAGATCAACCAGGGATCGGGACCACGGTGAACGTCGATCTCGTCGATGATCTCACACAACGTCATGAAACACTTGGCGGTTAACGTACCTTATTGGCGAAGTGTGATTAACTGACCGGTACGATGCGCGTTGGCCGGCAGTTGGAGATGCACGGTCTCTCCCGGGTTGAGACTCAATGATTGGCTACGTGTCGCCAATCGTGCGCCAACAAAATCCACGAGAAACCACATTTCGCTCGGGTCATATCTGATGGAATGTCGTTCCGTCGAATAGGCAGAAACCGTTGCCAATCTCCGGCGGTTTCCGCCCTGGAACTGCAGAAACACCGCAGCATCGTAGAAGTTTTGATTCTCGACAACGATGAATAGGCTGTCGAACGAACTCGATTGGAACGCGCCTGTGGAAGGGCCTGGGTTACCACCACACCCCAACGCTACCCCCCCCAAACAAACCACCGCACTCAGGCTCTGGAGCCAGCATCTTCGCTGCCATAAGGATCCGGCAAACACCGGTTGAAACGGAGTGCCGCGACGTGTTCGGTCACGCCATGGCGCCAGATACGACTCGGCGAAACGTGCTACGCGGTTGCCCATTCGACCATCCTTATAGGGGTATCTCGTCCATGTCGGAGGTTCGCCAGGTCGGCGAGGTTCGTCAAGAGACGCTTGTCCAAAATAGCGGCCACGCACATACTCCCACCAACGATTCCACGGTGAAACAGGAACAAGGGGCTTTCGGTGACAGATTCGATGAACCTTTCATTGGCCGGACGTAACGCCTGGGTAAGTGGTGCCACCAGAGGCATTGGTCGCGCATGCGCCGTGGCCCTCGCACACCAAGGCGCAAACGTCGTGGTTGCGGGACGTAACTCCGATGCGTTGCGGTCACTTGCAGAAGAACTCCCCACACCGCTCAATAACCGGCACAACACCGCCCTTTCCGATCACGAGGATCCGAACACCGTCCAGCGGGCGATCGAGGAACGAATACCGGACTTGGGGACCGTCCATATTCTCATAAACAACTCCGGTGGTCCACCTGCGGGGCCAATCGTTGAGGCGACGAACGAAGATTTTGTACGCTGGTTTTCACAACACCTGTTGTGCAACCATGTTCAGGCACTTGCCGTGATTCCCGGAATGAAGAGCGCAGGTTGGGGTCGGATCGTCAACATCGTGTCAACGTCTGTGAAACAGCCAATCAAAGGATTGGGCGTCTCCAACACCGTACGCGGCGCCGTAGCAAGTTGGGCAAAGACGCTTTCATCCGAGGTCGCGCGTTTCGGAATCACTGTGAACAATGTGCTTCCGGGGGCGACGGCCACAGACCGGCTGGCCAACATTGTGAAAGCCCGTGCCGCCCGATCGGACCGCAGTGAGGACGTTGTCGCCGAAGAAATGCAAGCCGAAATCCCTGCAGGCCGTTTTGGAAAACCCGAGGAGATTGCAGCCTGTGTGGCGTTCCTTGCGAGCCCGGCGGCCGCGTATGTCACCGGCGTGAACCTACCAGTTGATGGCGGCCGCACGGATTGTCTGTGACAACAAGTTGCTGTGATTCGCACCGGCGGTGCAGCACGCGGGTGTGCGTTTTGGAGATGCTACTATGAGGGTAACACACTTTATCGACGGCGAGTTCGTTGAACCATCCTCTGGTACGTACTTGCCAAACATCGAGCCCGCCACCGGGAGCACATACGGCGAAGTCGCTGCCGGAAACCCAACTGATGTAGATCTCGCGGTGAGAGCCGCCTCACGCGCGTTCCCCGGCTGGTCATCCACGCCCGTGGAACGACGGTCGCAAATCCTGTCGACGCTGGCAAGCCTCATCGAGGCCAGGCTTGAAGAGTTTGCCCGGGCAGAGTCGATGGACACGGGAAAACCCATAACACTCGCGCGTACTGTTGATATTCCGCGCGCCATCAACAACCTGCGTTTCTTCGCCACGGCAATTACGCACTTCCATTCCGAATCCCACTCCACCAATTCGGACGCCATCAACGTCACGCTACGGAAACCGCGTGGTGTGTGCGCACTCATCTCCCCGTGGAACCTGCCGCTCTATTTATTCACGTGGAAAATCGCGCCCGCCTTGGCAACGGGAAACACCGCCGTTGGCAAACCCTCCGAACTCACACCGGCAACCGCATACCTTTTATCAACACTTTGCGCAGAGGCCGGGATGCCTCCTGGAGTCCTCAACATCGTTCACGGACACGGCCAAAACGTTGGCGCCCCACTCGTGGCGCACGCGGACGTTGACACGATCTCCTTCACGGGCGGCACGGCGACGGGTGCGGCGATTGCGGAGACAGTAGCCCCGGCCTTCAAAAAGGTCGCGCTCGAGATGGGCGGAAAAAATGCCAGCATCATCTTCTCTGATGCGGACATTGAGCAGGCGGTGCGGACGACAATGGCATCGTCTTTTTCGAACCAAGGACAAATCTGTCACTGCGGCTCCCGCATACTTGTGCATCGGACGGTATACAACACATTCCTCACGCGGTTGGTCGAACGTGTCAACAAACTCGAAATTGGTGACCCGTTGGACGCCAAAACCGACCAGGGCGCGGTCGTGTCCGAGGCGCACCTTCAAAAAATTCGACAATACATCAAATTGGCGGTGGACGAAGGTGGAACACTTGTGGCGGGTGGCACGGAGCCACCCCGTGTCACCGGTCGATGCGCGGATGGTTTCTTTGTGACACCCACCGTGGTCACTGGGCTCGATATGCACTGCCGAGTCAATCAAGAAGAGATCTTCGGACCCGTGGTCACCGTGACACCGTTCGACTCAGATGGCGAGGCCGTTGGGTACGCGAACGCGACGCCGTACGGACTGTCGGCATCCATATGGACCCGTGACATCTCAAGAGCATACCGCGTGGCGGACGCATTGGTCTGTGGGACCGTATGGGTCAACTGTTGGATGGTGCGCGACCTGCGGGTTCCCATTGGTGGAACGAAACGGTCCGGGCTGGGTCACGAGGGTGGAGTCGAAGCCTTGCGCTTTTTCACCGACCCCAAAAACGTGTGTGTGGCAATTTGACTTGGATCATCGGCGCGGACCGCAAACCGACATTCATGCAACGGAAGTCACGATGACACGGGAGTTTAGTTCAACACGAGCGCCAGAACCCGTAGGCGCTTTCCCTCACGCAAAGCATGTGGGCCCATTTCTCTTCTTGTCCGGCATCGGTCCGCGTGTACGTGGCCAAGCAAATGTTCCGGGTGTTACGCTGGGTAACGACGGGAATGCGGTCTCCTACGATTTCGAGATGCAGTGCCGGACGGTGTTCGAGAACGTGCGTACCGTTGTCGAAGAAGCGGGTGCTTCATGGGACGACATCGTGGATGTTACGGTTTTCTTGACGGACATCAAGAAAGACTTCCCCACATTCAATCAGCTGTACGCGGAGTACTTTGCAAGCAACCGTCCCACGCGAACCACAGTTGAAGTCAATCGGCTCCCCACTCCAATTGCCATCGAGCTGAAAGTCATTGCGTGGGTTGGCGAACGCTGACGTTAATCAAGTGAGCGCAGCACCGCCCGTACTGGACTGGCATCGAACCCCGCGATCTTGAGCGGCAACGCAATCAATTCAAACACACCCTCCGGTACGTCACGCAAGACCAAGCCCTCGAGTATCAGCACATCATTTTTCAGACAGGCGTGGTGGGTGGTTAAATCAGTCGATGAGAAAAGATCCACGCTTGGTGTGTCGATGCCAACCAACCGGACGCCCTCCGAGGCGAGCCAGTCGATCAACTCCGGTGCGAGCGCCGCGAAGTCTTCGTTGAAATTATTTGGGTCTGGATACGTGGCCGTACGAAAAAGGACACGTTCCTGGCTGATGTCACGGGGTAGTGATTGCCGACCAAATCGCTCGCCCGGACACACTGTGACATGTACAACCTCACATG
>JAZDDD010000725.1:0-4478 GCA_036679545.1 Gemmatimonadota bacterium
AAGATTGCCTGGACGACGGCAGAATACTGAATCTCGATCTCGGCAAATGTTGCGGGCGAGACCGAACTCGCGCGATCTACACGGTACCAAGCGGCGTCCGATAACGGCGGGATGAATTGTTCTCCACTGTGCCCCAGCAACAACGAATGCGCCGTCACGTCGGCGATATGCACGATCGCTGCATCAATTTGGAACCGACGTGCTTTTTTCGGGTTGTGATGAAACCCGACAGGTTCTTGAAGACTCTCTGGCAATCGCCACGCGCTCATCAGTGTCTGCCCAACTTGGGCGTGGTCATACCCCATGACCTCTTGTTCGAGTACGTACACCAGTTGACCATTTTCTCGCGCGCGTTTCATGCACTCGATAGCGTCCTTGGGCGCGCCCATGAACAAGAGGAGTCGACCGATATCATGGAGCAGACCAGCGACGAAAAGCCGTTCGACGTTAGCTTCGCCACGCTCTGCAGCTAAAACGCGGCATGTGACACCGGTGGCCAAGCTGTGTTTCCAAAATGACTCCATGTTGATGTATTCGGCCGGTACTTCGTCGAACATCGAGATGACGGATGTTGCAAGGACGAGGTCGTAGAGCTGATGTGTGCCGATGACTGACAACGCTCGCGTGACAGAGTCGACCTCGGAGGGCAGGTTGTAAAAGGCGCTATTGACGAGACGTAGTAACCGGGCCGTCAATCCCGGGTCTTCGCTCACCACGGCACCGAAGTCTGCCGATGAGCTGTATGGGTCGCCCATGACTTCGGTTATGCGGTGGTAGATGGATGGCAAAGATGCCACGGTTGGACAATCCTCTACCAGGTCGGTAATACTAGGTGCCACCGCCTGCTCCCGCGCTCCGCTTCACATAACGGACCAGGCATTCCTGGAACAGCTGTGCGATGAACGGATGTTCCAGGTTTGTGTGTTTGAAAAGTTCGCGGACTTCGGGTTGATACTTCTCGAGAAGCGCCGGATCGATGGTTACGACGGCCAACTCGTCCGTCTCGCCACCTTCGCCCGCTATATCGACCTCGGCAACGCCCCACATCTTGAACCGCCGCAAGTCTTTTTCGGATAATACAGTTCCCGCCCGGAGCAACGGTTGCCCATTTCGGTCAAGCACATCCCCACCCAACTCCATCCCCTCTTGGACATGTTCTATTCGCAGTGCCGGCATTCATCCGTCCGTTCGCTCTGGTTTTCACAGGTATGACTAGTTCCACTATCGACGAACACTGATCAATCCTTGAGTGGCCTTGCGGCGGGTCATGGTGTTGTAAGGCGTTGTGGTACAATGCGTTCTGGGGGACATACGGTGATGTTGGTAGGTGGCGACTAGGTTAAACCCAGTTTCTCAGCGAGTCCAATGCGTTGCATCTTGCCGGTGGGCCCTTTTGGAATTTCGGTGAGGATAACGATTTTTCGTGGCACCTTAAAATCGACCAACTGTGCCGTTGCGAAGGTGCGGATGTCTTCCTCCGTCGTCTGCGCGCCCTCATTGAGTACCACCGCGGCGGCCACGTCTTCTCCCAATTTTGCATGAGGCACCGCAAAGGTTACGGCTTGGGCTACACAGCTATGCCGCAATAGCACTTCGTCAACTTCAAGTGGACTTATCTTTTCGCCCCCTCGGTTAATGATTTCTTTTAATCGACCCGTGAGGAACAGATACTCGTCCTCATCCAGGTACCCTTGGTCTCCGGTTCGAAACCAGCCGTTCGTAAACGCGTTTGCGTTGCCTTCCGGATTATTTTCGTAAGCGTCAATTACGGTGGGGCCTTTTATCACAACTTCACCACGTGTCCGCGGTGGAAGCAGTGCGCCGTTTTTCCCCATGATACCAATTTCAATTCCTGTTGCCTTGCCAACTGAACCGGGCTTTTGCACACCCGGTGGAAGTGGGTTGCTCGACATTTGATGTGTCGCTTCCGTCATGCCGTAGGCCTCTATGACGGGGATACCAAATGTCTCGGCCATCTGTTCGAGTACCGTGGTGGGCAATGAGGCAGATGACGATCGAGCGAATCGCAAAGGCACACGTTTGATGATGTCGGCGTGTTTGCGTGATCGAGACAAGATCATCTGATGCATGGTGGGGACCGCCGTATACCACGTAGGTTGTATCTGATCTAACCAATCAAAGAATTTGAACCCGTCGAACCCCGGTGTGCATGCGACCGTTCCACCCACTGACAACGGCGCCAACAAGCCGGCCAAGAGTCCGTGGATGTGAAAGAGCGGCATGACATTGAGCGAGGTGTCTTGTTTCGTGAGTTGCAGTAAACCGGCGATATTTTGTGCGGATGCAGCCAAATTGCGTTGACGCAATGGCACGATTTTCGGTCGAGATGTCGTGCCGGACGTATGAAGGACAAGCGCGACATCATTGGGTTGAGCACATGTGATGTTTACATCGTCCGGTGTCTTATCACCGAGTAGACTCAGGTCGTTGCCGTGGCCAGTCAGGTTCAGTTGTTGGATTGACGTCGGTGTTGCCGCTTCGGCTTGCAGTGCTTCGCCCGGTCGTGTGATGATGACCTTGGCACCTAAGTCCTGTAGGTAGAATTGAAACTCCTCCCGCCGGTACTTTGGGTTCAGGGGAGCGGCGGTTGCACAGCTTGCCACGGCGAGAAATGTCACGGCCATGTCGGGACCATTGTTCAACACAATCGCGACGCGGTCGTTGTTTTTGACACCGATTGATTGAAGTTGAGCGGTGAGCCGTTGTATGGTCTGCCGGAGTTCGCCGTAAGACATCGTGACTCGGTCCGGAGCCGCTATGGCGGGAGCGGCGGCGAGGCCCAGTTGCAGTAATTCAGGGATGTTTTTCATAAGCTCATACGACGGGTCAGTCCGGGTCACACTGCAAGCCACATTGTATCGTAAGTCGATAAATGACGTAAGTGGATCGGATTCGATTCGGTAAATTCGCTCTGAACGAGCCACGAATACCCACTTACCTTGCGCCGGCTTTGGGATGCGGGAGATTACTCATCGTTCTTTCATGAGAGGGTCATGAAGATCTGTATTGTTGGTGCGGGTGCAATCGGTGGCTATATGGGTGTCGAGCTTGCGTTGGCTGGCGAAGAAGTCACGTTGATCGCCCGTGGCGCGCATCTGGATGCAATTAGACAGGATGGTTTGCGTCTAGAGTTGGTCGATGGGGAGGTTCACACCGCCAACGATGTCCGTGCCTATGACATGATAGCGGATGCGGGTACACACGATATCGTGGTCCTCGCGTTGAAAGCCCAACAGATTGAAGCCATCGCACCCAAGTTGGGGCATCTATACCAGGACAACACCGTCGTTGTCACCGTACAGAACGGGATTCCGTGGTGGTATTTTCACAAACATGGTGGTCCGCATGACGGCACACGGCTTAGGTCGTTGGATCCGGACGGTGTGCTCGACCAACATATCCCGTTCGAACGTGTCCTGGGTTGTATTGCGTATCCCGCCGCCGAAAAGTTAGCACCCGGTGTGATCCGTCATGTAGAGGGGAACCGTTTCCCGTTGGGGGAACTGGATGGCTCAAAGAGCGAAACATGACGTTCAACCCGATCAGCGCCTTGACCCGCGCCACACTCGCCGAGATCTGTCGCTTTCCGGAAACGCGATTGCTTGCCGAATCAATGATGGAAGAAGCAAAGGTCATCGCGGAAAAACTGGGAATAAGATTCCGATACACGATCGAACAACGTATTGCCGGTGCTGAAGCGGTGGGTGAACACAAAACGTCGATGTTGCAAGACCTCGAAGGCGGTCGGCCATTAGAAACCGAAGCGTTGATTGGTGTGGTGGCTGAACTGGGCCGAGTCACCAAAACACCAACTCCATCGATTGATGCCGTATACGCGTGTGTGAAGTTGTTGGGTCGAGAGGCGTATTGAGTGTTTGCTCGAGTTTCTGGCCACTAAATCCACGAAAAACACGAAACCACCCCGCCCGGTCCAGTAGCCACTGAATGCGATGAATACACAGAAGAGAAATTAATAGTCGTTGTGCGAATTGTTTTCAGCGGATTTAGTGGTTCTTTTTTGGGGGGGAAGTGGGGTTTCGTGTCTTTCGTGGATTTAGTGGCCCAAAAAACATGTAGCTCCATAAAACACGCCGTTGGCTCACGCGCCAAAGAGTTCGATTCCAAACACCCGCGCGAATATGATGATCGTTGTCAGTCCGGTGAACACGACAAGGCTGCCTATGCCGAACCATTTCGCGAACGGAGACGGATAGAAGATTTTGTCATCGCGTGGGATGACGGTGAGACAGAAGTAGAGATTGAGAAAAAAGATTACAGGAGCTACGAAGAGTGCCAGTGCTGAAGCGACCAACACCAGGAAAACCGGTCGTGGTAAACCCGCGGTGATGGCTACGGAGGCGACGAGCGAATACAGCATTGTCAGACGATAGATGTTGTATTCGGAGTACCAGGTTGCCCGATGCTCGGCGGTAAGGGACTCTTTGTGGGTTCCCTCG
>JAZDDD010000726.1:0-4916 GCA_036679545.1 Gemmatimonadota bacterium
TTACGCGGTTGCGAAGGACACTGCACGAGCCGGTCGTGCGCTCCATCAATTTGCGGAACGGGTGGGGGAATATCGAGACATCTTTCGTTCGATAGAGATTGTCCGGGGCGGCCTCGCGGATTACTCGGAATCGAGAATGAACGAAGCAATTGAAAAGTTGCGGCGTGCGGATTCAAAGGGATGCCCCATCTGTCTGCTCCCGTATATCGCAGAGGCGTACGACAAACTCGGCATCGTCGATTCCACCATCTTCGTTCTGGAGAGGTACGTCGCGGCGACATGGCTGTCACGTATCAATGTAGACATCGTTTCGCTTGTCCCGTCGTACGAGCGTTTGGCGCGCAACTACGAGAAGAACGGTGATTTGTCGAAGGCGGGTGTTTACTACAGTCGCATCGTGGAACTCTGGCAGGACGCAGACCCGGAACTGCAACCCATTGTCGATGCGGCTCGCGATGCTTTGCGTAGAACATCGACCGAACTTCGGGGTGCCTCCTAGCTCTCAGTTAGTCGCCCATCACCAAACCTCCCAACCCGCCCAAGACCGAACCTTCGCCGATACGTTTTCCAGACCGAGTTTGCGGGGCTGCACGAGTCTGCAATCCGCGGTTCACGGATGAGTGTTGTCAATGGTACCGGTTGGACGGTGGGAGCGGGTATTGCTATTCCGCGCCCCAACCACCGCCCCCCGGTGTTCGGATGCTAATTACGGTGCCCGCCTCAACCCACTGACTGGCCTTTCCGGGCAGCCGTGCCTTCGTGCCATCTGGGTGCCGCAACAGGTTCTCTCCCGGAGTACCCGGTTTTCCACCTTGAAGTCCATACGGTCCTTTCTCGCGTCTATCGCTTAGTATGGTTATCTGTCCCGGCGCGAGCAGTTCGATGTCGCGGGACATGCCGTCTCCGCCACAAAACTTTCCGCGGCCACCAGTCTTTCTGCGAACGGCATACCGCGTAACACGGACTGGGAGCGCATGTTCGAGGGCTTCGACTGGCGTGTTGAGACTATTTGTCATGTGGCAGTGCGTGACACTTAACCCGTTTGCTGTAGGACGTGCGCCCATACCGCCGGCGATGGTCTCGTAGTATGCGTACTCGATACCAGTTCGTGGATCCGTGCCGCCGAGCGTAAGGTTGCTCATGGTCCCATAACTTGCCGCCGGAATAAGATTCGGAATCGCTTGCGCGAGGGCACCCAGGACAACGTCTACAATGCGTTGGGATGTTTCGACGTTGCCACCGGCAACTGCGGCGGGGAGCCGTGCGTTCAGCAATGAACCCTCGGGCGCAACGACATCCAGCGGCCTAAGGGTGCCGTGGTTCGACGGTATGGCGAATGGCACGATGACACGAAAACAATACATGACCGCCGATAGGGTAATCGCGTATATCGCGTTAATGCTGCCGGCAGTTTGGTCCGCGGTCCCTGTGAAGTCGATGCGCGCGTCCGTTCCGGATATCGTCACCTGAACGGCAATGGTCAGCGGGCCGTTGCCTTGCCCGTCGTCATCCATTTCATCCTGGAATTTGTAATTGCCATCGGGGATACTCGAGATCGCCTCGCGGGTCATGCGCTCCGCGTAATCCTGCAGGTGTGACATATACTCGCCGACGGTGTCGAGACCATATTTTTCGGCCATGGCAATGAGACGACGTTCACCAGTACGATTGCTGGCGACTTGTGCCGTAAGATCGCCTTCGCGTTCGACAGGTGTGCGGACGTTGGCCAGTATCAGGGACAGAATATCATGCACGATTTCTCCGCGTCTGACCAGCTTGAGCGGGGGAATGCGTATTCCCTCTTGATAGATGGAACGCGATAAGGGCATTGAACCGGGAGTGATGCCACCTACGTCAGAGTGATGTGCTCGGTTTGCGACATAAAAGGAAGGCGAGTCGCGGTCCCAGAGATACACGGGCTGTACCAGCGTAATGTCCGGTAAGTGTGTACCACCCTGGAATGGGTCGTTGACGACCACCATATCACCGGGCTCCATGGTGGTGTGTTCAATGGCGGCTTCGACGGAGAGTGGCATTGACCCAAGATGGACCGGCATGTGTTCCCCCTGTGCCACCATCCGGCCCTCTTCGTCAAAAATTGCACACGAGTAGTCGCGCCGTTCTTTGATGTTTGGCGAAAAGGAAGTGCGGCAAAGTGTTACGCCCATCTCTTCGGCAACGGAATAGAAAAGATTTCGGAAGACTTCGAGTGCAACGGGATCCCAGGGCGCCGCGTCAGTTGGTGATTTGTTCATGGCATCGGTTCTAGCAGCAGGTTATCCAATTCGTCCACACGACACCAGAAGTCGGGAGGCACTACCGTCGTTGTACTGTACTCGACGACAAGCGCCGGCCCGTTGAGAGTGTTACCGGGTCGTAAGAGGTCGTGGTCATAGATGGCGGCCTCATGCTCCACCCCATCAAATGTCATTTTTGTTTGCCTGACCACGGCGGCACTCGAATCCGAACTGCCGGATGGTCTTTCTTCGAGGGTAGGACGGGGCGTCTTGCCGACTGTACGGACACGAATGTTCACGATCTCGGTTGCACGTGTCTTGTCGGCGTATCCGTAACGCCGCTCGTGTGCTTCGTGAAAGTCTTCCTGTAACGATTCGCCGAACGGCACGGCCAATTCGAACCCTTGCCCAATGTATCGCATGTCACAGGATCGCTCGAGTGTCACATTTTCCTCCGTTAGGCCCTCGTCCTCGTACTCGACACGTGCTCGTTCCTCCAGCTCGGCAAAAGCATTGAGCAATGCTGTTTCTTCGAGAGATGCTGTTGAGGCAAGAAGCGTTTTGGAGTAGTCACGGACAAAATCGGCCAGGAGCATGCCGAGTGCTGATAGAGTTCCGGCCCCCTTGGGTACCAGCACCCGCGGAATGTTTAGGCTACGCGCGAGGTCGGCTGCGTGCATACCACCGGCACCGCCAAAACAGACGAGTGTGAAGTCACGAGGGTCGTGCCCGCGTTCTAGGGAAATAACACGTATCGCTCTTTCCATCGTTGCATTTGCAACACGCAAGATACCCTGAGCGGTTTCGACCGTGTTGAGTCGGAGTTCCTTGGAAAGAGTCTCGATTGCCGCGATGACCGGTTCGGTCACAAGCGCTAATTGCCCGCCGAGGAAATGGTCGGGAGACAATCTGCCCAGAAAGAGATTTGCGTCGGTCACCGTAGGTGCCGTTCCACCGCGGTCGTAACAGATGGGGCCGGGTTGCGCACCGGCGCTCCGTGGACCCACACGCAATGAACCACCGGGATCGCGGTGCGCGATCGATCCTCCCCCTGCCCCGACCGTGTGAATGTCTATGACGGGTACGCGAATCGGTGTATCGCCGATGGAAGATTCGACGGTGCGGCCAATCTCGCCGGGGCAAAGACAGACATCGGTACTCGTACCCCCCATGTCGAATGTGATGACATTGTCGAATCCCGCGAGGCGACCAATTTCGTGGCCCCCGACCGCGCCACCAGCCGGTCCGGACAAAACCGTTTGCACCGCGAATGCTGAAGCCGCCGATGCCGAGAGCACGCCTCCGTTAGACTGCATGATCCGGAGTTTTGCGCCGCCCAAATCTTCTGACAACTGCGAAAGGTATCTGTGCATTATTGGGCCGACATAGGCATTTACGACCGTCGTCGTGCAACGCTCGTACTCGCGAAACTCGGGAAGCACTTCGTGCGACGTGGAAATGAATCCTGCAAAACGCTCCCGGAGCGCTGCTGCAATGTGACGCTCATGTTCAGGATTGGCATATGAGTGTAACAGGCAAATGGCTACCGCCTCCGCATCACTTTCAACGATACTATCCAAGATCCGATCCACTGACTTGTTGTCGAGCGGGCGCACGACGTCGCCTTGTGGTCCGACACGCTCAATAGCCCCGAGTCGATCCGCTTCCGGGATCAACGGGGGTTGCTTTTGCACGTTGAGGTCGTAGATCGCGGGTCGAATCTGTCGTCCAATTTCAAGAACGTCTTCAAAGCCCGCCGTGGTTATGAGGATGGTCCGTACCCCCTTTCGTTCGAGGATCGCATTGGTTGCCACTGTCGATCCGTGAACGATGTCCGCCTCGCGAGCACCAAGCAGATGTTGTAACCCGGTGAGTACGGCCTTGGCAGGATTCTCCGGTGTGGATGGTTCCTTATGAATCTTCAAGCCATCTTCATGCACAAATACGAAGTCGGTGAATGTTCCGCCGGTATCCACACCGACTACCAATGTGTTGTCAGACACTTTGCACCGTGGAAGCATCCGCGCCGTAAACGTAACGCTCCATCTCGCCGTGAATACGTTCCACCGTCTCGGCTGAGGGCGGGCGTGTGACACTCGAAACGACGACGGTCGCGAATGCATTTGCTAGCAACGACCAAACGCCCCCGTGAAGACCAAGCGGATGTGGATACATCGTTAGGGTGACATATAACGTCGCAAGGCCGATGCCGATGCCGGTGAGCACGCCCGCACTGGTGAGAAGGCGTTTGGTTGGGAAACACACTCCCAGGATGGCAGGCATCAGTTGTAACGCCCCCGCCCCGGACAGCGTAACCAAGACGACGAGTAGATCGAATGTTGTGATGGAAAGTGCGTAGCCGACAATCAAGAGTCCTAACACGATTAGACGGCCCACCAATATGTAATGGGCCTGGCTTGCCGTGCGTGCGATGTAACGCTGATAGATGTCTCGTGTTAACACCGTCATGTTGGCGTGGAGGATCGAATCAAGTGTCGACATCGCTGCCGCTGTCGCACCGGCTAAGATGATCCCGGTGAGCCACGCCGGCGCGTAAGCGAATAGCAATTCAGGAAAGATTCGATCTGCAATCTCGATGTCAGGCATTACAATTGCGCCGCCTAAACCGACCAGCGTTGCAGGAATGTAGAGTGTCATCAGAAAAAGCGGAGTCGTGGC
>JAZDDD010000727.1:0-3739 GCA_036679545.1 Gemmatimonadota bacterium
TGTGCAAGGATACTGTCGATCGATACACGGAGATGCTCGAGGCGGTCGCCGCGATACGTTGCCATGACAACGGAGACTTGTGGAGGGCTCATGTGTCTGATGTCACGAATTGGTTGCCTGAAGTTACGCGGACTCCACTCGGGGGAAGGAGTCAGCGAGTCCGACCGAAACCGGGAGGACGGTATCCAGTTTCATGAGCGCGTCCAATTTTCCGGCGGCGTCAGCGAGACCATAGTAGTGTTTGAAGTAGTTGAGTCGTGGCAACGATTTGACGCGTGGTTGGTCGGGATCGATCTCCCATGGATGCATATAAAACACATATCGGTCGTGGCGTTTTAAAAATGCCTTTACGCCCAAAAGGAACAGCGGTTTGGGTATCAACCTGAAATATCCGCCGCCCGCCCATGGCATCCGTATGCCCAAGACGTTCAGCATGGGCAGTGGAAATTCCATGATGCCGCTGTCGTGACGCCACGCGGTGCCAGTTTCTTTGTTGAAACGTGTGGTGTCTACTTTACCGTAACGGTCGTGCAGACTGAACTCATAGACGCTGGAGTCATATTCGTACTCGAGTTCCGCCAGCATTTCGAGTGCATGATCCGTTATCGAGAAAGACGGCGCCCGAAATCCGCGGACTCGATGGCCTGTAATGTCTTCGAGTATGCGCTTGGATTTTTGAAGGTCATCGAAAATATCATGTTCGGACATGGCCGTGAGCATGATGTGTCCGTATCCGTGTGACTCCACATCGTGGCCACGGGCGCCGATCTGCCGTACCAATTCGGGAAAACGCTCCGCAATGATGCCGAGTACGAAGAACGTCGCTTTTGCGCTGTTGGTGTCAAGCGCGTCCAGGATAAAATTGACGTTACGTTCCACGCGGTACTTCTGTTTTGGCCACGACTCGACGGGATACGCATCACGCAGGTTTTCTACTTGAAACCAATCTTCAACATCAACGGTTATTGCGATCGTCATAACACGCGGTAACCTCTGCGGCGGAACTCCTGTACATCTTCCTTCTTCGGGAAGGTGTAGTACGCACTGTCATTGTCACCGGGCGGGTCTCCGTCCAACGTTGCCCCACCGGCAATGTCGATCAGAAGATCCATGAGCGCTGAGGCTGAGTTTTCTTTGGTGCGCTTGATAAGTTCCTCGAGTGTCGTGTTCGAACCAATTTCAGTCTTTCTGGTGAAAATGATATCACCTTCGTCCAGCTTTACGGCCATCCTGTGGATGGTTAATGTCGTATGCGTCTCCCCGTTGAACATTTGCCAAAAATTTGGCAACATGCCTTTATATTTCGGTAGCTCGCCGTTGTGCAGGTTGATACACCCAAGTGGCGGTATCCCCAACAGCTCTTCCTTGAATATTTGCGACGCAGACACGGATACGACGAGGTCGATCTCTTCTTTTTTGAGAAATTGAATGAATGCCGAACCGTTGACGTCTGTGTGCGGAATCAGATCGTATCCGTTGGACTCAACGATGCTCGCGATGGAGCGTGGGCGGCCTATGCGCGTCGTTCGATGAATTTTGTCTCCAACTCGATTTCGCACCAACTCCAATGTCTTCAGAACCGTTCCCCACAGGCCGTACAATCCGATAACGCGTTTTGCGAGGCCTTTGCGTGTCTTGTTTCCCAGGGGTTTCTGGATGACGACACCCTGTAACTTGATTGTCTCCGTCTTATCCTCGAGGCTCCTGAAGAACGAATCGAAGAACAACGGTATGTAGAACGGATCCAGTTGTGTGACGATGACAGTTCGAATGGTTTTCGTCATGGTGTCAGTCGAATGCATGGTTCGGCGATGACCTTGTGGGTTGTGTGCATGATGCTTGGCGCCGCTTGTGCATCAAATACCATGCCTTAACCGTTGGGGTGTCCCCCTCAGATGATGCCATGCGGTTTGGCGTCGTGTCCCCAATCCATTCGCCAATAGGTGATGTATTCGTCCTGCGACAAGTCTTGCGGAACGAACCACCACCTATGCTTGGGGTCGTCAACGGGCCAGGGCTCGCCGGTGTCCGGGTTCTTTTCGGTGCCACAGGATGGACAACGCCACGTAGCGCCTGGTGCATTGGTCTCCAGGTGGCCATGGCACTCGTACTTCGAGGCTCGTCCCACGTCGCCCCCGACATCCTGCCAAAAGCCACAAAACAAACAGGACCGATAGGGTTTTCGCGGTTTTTCCGGATGATCTTCGCGCGGCGCGTAGAAACCAGTGCGGTTACACCTCGGGCACTTTGACGGTGGGTCCCCGCGATTCAGTGCGCTCCGTTCGGTTCGCCATTGTTTTGTGGTGTATCGGCTGTTCATTGGTCTAGCCCTCGTCGATGCGAGGGTATCTGCCGGTCATACGTTGGATAGTTCCGCTTATTCGTTCCTGCACTTGCTCTTGGATTTCGGACATTCGGAAACGTGCTCTGGTTAGAGACCACAGCCCGATCAGTGTGATCGGGATGTAGGTACAGAAATGGTATGCCACGGCATAGGAAACGGCCGGGCCTGGTGCAACACCGTAAATCCCTAGGGCCGCCCGTGTGATGGCCTCGAATACACCGACAAACCCGGGCGTTGACGGGATGACCAGACCGAAATTGATAAGTGATTGCAGAACGAACGCCGCGTGCCATGGCACATCCAAATTGAAGGCCAGAAAACAGAGGCCGAAGGATAAAGCGTTTATGGACCAAAGAAGTAGCGACCAGACCATGACAAGGCCGAGCCGCTTCCAACTTCGCAAAACGGCGAGGCTGTCCAGCACATTTGTCAGCCCTTTGATAATCCGGTTGCTCCATCGCTGTGACATCAGGGCGTTGGTGAATGTTCTGGCCAGCGCAATCATCGGTTTCGGGAAATGCACCGCCGCCAAAGCCATGAACGCCAGCGCTCCGAAGATGGCCGTCGCGCTTCCCATGATGCGGCCGATCGGCACGCCCGCGATCACCGCATCGGTCGCCAACCATCCGGCCGCGGCGGCCACAGCCAACAGAAGGAACAGGGTTACTCCATCCAGGATCCGAGAAATGATGATGGTTACCAGAGCGGTTGAGAAACTCGTTCCTGTGAGCTTTCGAGCGGCGTAAGCACGCGCGATTTCGCCCGCACGGGCTGGCAACAAGTTGTTGATCGCAAACCCGATGGTCGTGGCGTGCCACAGGGGTATGAACGGAAGCGGTTTGTCCCGTTGCATGAGCGCCCGCCACCGGAGGACCCGAATCGGATAGACCGCTACGGTGGCCACTACCGTCCCAAGCAACGGCAGTGTTCGCGCCCCCCGTATGAACGTCCAAACCTCTGCAAAGTGAATGTCCCGTAGTGTCCACCAGAGGAGCGGGATGGTTACCAGGACCCCCAAAATGGTGGGCAATCCAAATCGCGACTTTTTCTTCATGGGCGCTAACGGTATCGGTTTCCGGGCTCGGCGTCCAACTGGCGTACTTGAGTGTCGGCACTCGGACGGTCTTTTTTTGCCACAGAGGAAGAACTCAACTCTCAACTCCCAACTCTCAACACTCAGCACTCAGCATCAACACTCAACACTCATGTGCAGAATCTCTGAGTGTTGAGTGTTGATGCTGAGTGCTGAGTGTTGAGAGTTGAATGTTGAGTGTTGAGTGCTGGGCTTCTCCACAGGGTGCTGCGCTGTGGGGAACCTGCGTGTAGTTTAGGGATTCTGAGGGATCACCAGATATTCACCAAATCAGTGGAGCAGCAGTGTCTGAATTGCCGAGC
>JAZDDD010000728.1:0-2014 GCA_036679545.1 Gemmatimonadota bacterium
GCCGGGGGAATGGGTATGCGTTCTGGATCTCGTGGCGTCGTCAGGCGTGACTTGATCCAGACCACGTCGGACGATGACGGGCAAGACGATCGGTCCGCCTTGCGGGACCCCGGCGAACTCGGGTCAGGTCGTCGATCTTTGCGCCCCCGCCGCGGTGGACGGTCCGCCCCGGCGCCTGATGACAAGAACCAGGAAGACTCCGCCAAACCAGTGGCCGAACCGTCAGAGCCCCCACCGGTCGCGGCGCAACAGCCGGATACGGATCATGCCGATGATACCGAGCCCGTTGGCACAATCGAACCAGAATCCGGTCGCGTGGAAGAACCGAGAATTTCCTCACTGCGAAAACCGCCGGCACGGCGAACACCGTCGCCAGAGCGAACACAAGCGTCACGAACCAAAGCTAAGCCCCCGCCAAAACAGGAGCCGAAGCCCCGGCAACAACCCAAACCTGAATCCAAGCGTGGCGCAGATAAACCGGGCAACGAAGGAAGTGGGTTGTTCAAGCGTATGGGTGCCGCCCTTCATCGCGCCGTGTTGGGAGACGAAGACGAGTAAACCACTCCCGGCCAGTTTTTATGACCAGGACGCCGCCGATGTTGCACGGTCGCTGTTGGGTTGCACGTTGGAGTCTCAGGTTCGGGGTGTGAAGACGAGCGGTCGCATCGTGGAGGTGGAAGCTTACCTCGGTGTTGACGATCCGGCTGCGCATACCTTCGGCGGACGCCGGACCGATCGTACTGAACCCATGTACGGTGCTCCCGGAACCACCTACGTCTACTTCACCTACGGCATGCATTGGTGCATGAATGCCGTTACCGGACCGGTCGATCATGCGTCGGCGGTATTGATTCGGGCGCTGGAACCTCTCGATGGAATCGTTGCGATGACCAGGCGGCGTGCAACCAACGCGCCGCGCAACCTGTGTTCAGGACCGGCTAAACTATGTAGGGCGTTGGGTGTTACAGGTCGCCTTAATTTTCACCCGTTACAAAACTCACCACTGCAGATAAAAGGCCCCGCGGAGTGTGAACCAAACATCTCCGCGGGGCCTCGAATTGGTATCTCTCAAGCCAAGGACTGGCCGTTGCGCTTCACAGTTAAGGAGTCCAAATGGCTCTCCCGAAGCAATTAGCGGTCATGTGGGGGTGCGGTACCGCCGTACCGCCTTACCCTCTTCAATCACCGCGATCCGGATGCAGAGATTGCTTCCTTGCTCGTGGTGAGGGCGTAACGGAGTCCGCCTTGGATGATGTGATGACCACTGGAGATTAGGAAATCGCTTGTCGATGGCTGGAATTGATACTGTCCAAACAGGACCCATTTGTTAAACCATCTCCACTGCAATCCGCCACCCAAAATGAGGAAAGCCTTCGTGGCCAGTTGCTCGATTTGTTGATTCACGGCAAACTGTTGTTGCGGGTTGGCAAACGGGCCAGGAGAAGTCGTATTCGAAACGTGTTCAATGCCGAATCCGCCACCAACGAACAACTGGAGGCCGCCTGAGTTTGGCATCGCGTAGACGGTGGCGCTAAATCGTTGTGCTCGGCTGAAATCCACTTGTTGCCCCGAGGCCAGCGCGACCTGCGAGCCCGTGAACAAGAGTTGGTCGAAAGAGAGATTCAAGGCGGTATGGTCCGCGGTAATGAACCAGTGTCCGCCTACCCCGGCTCCAATCTCTCGATTGCCGCCTGCTGAAAAAATGTAGGCTCCGGCCTGGCCGCCCCAGAACCAGGTATTCTTCCAGAACTGCTCGTTTGATTGCGCCGTGGCTGGGACTGCCAGTAGTCCGCCAAGCGCCAGCATCGTTAGTACACGTGAAGAATTCCGCATCCCAAATGTCTCCAGTTTCGTCCGGTTTTCGACGCAAGTGGCCCTGAAGGTCGGAAAGCTCAACCTTCAATTCTGTGCGTTTTGACCAATTAGCAATCGAAAATAGGGCTTTTTGATCAAAAACGCGAGCCCTAACCCCGGTCTACAACGTTGTCAGTGAGTGGTTTACGCCACGTCACCG
>JAZDDD010000729.1:0-6897 GCA_036679545.1 Gemmatimonadota bacterium
GAGGCTACGCGTCGTGCGTGGAAACTCGATAACGTCGAGATCCGTGACTTAGGCGATGCATCGCCGCTGACCATGAGAGATATCGAAGCGAATCAGGGAACCATTCGCAATGTCCGTCTTTGGGACCGAGAGCAACTCCTTCAGACCTTTGGCCAGTTGCAGGAGATACGGACGTACTATGACTTTCGGTCCGTGGATGATGACCGATATTGGATCAATGGGGAATATCGTCAAGTCCTCCTGTCACCTCGGGAACTGAATACGAGTGCGCTTTCGACACGAACGTTCATCAATGAACGCTTGACCTTTACCCACGGGATGGGTTTGACCCTCAGTCCAGTGAATCAAGTGACACCGGAAGGGCTACCACATCTTTTTGTGCAGGATTTGCCACCGGCGTCAAACGTATCACTCAACATTACGCGACCTGAGATCTACTACGGCGAATTATCCAACGACTACGTGTTCGTCGGCACGGGCCAACCCGAATTCGACTATCCCGTGGGGTTAGGCGACTCGAGCGCGTTCACGTCGTACGAAGGTCTTGGCGGCATTGAGGTCGGCGGGTTTTGGCAAAAGGCGTTGCTGAGCATGCGTTTTGGGTCTTTGAAAATCCTCCTTTCACAGGACATCGTGCGGGGCAGTCGCGTGCAATACCACCGCAATGTGATGCGCCGTGCGGAAAAGGCGTTGCCGTTTCTCTCGTGGGACAGCGATCCGTACATGGTCATAACCGAAGACGGTCGTTTGAAGTGGTTGATCGACGCCTACACCGTAAGTGCGCGATACCCATACGCTGCGCGACAGGCCGGTATCAACTACATGCGGAACAGCGTGAAGGTTGTGATCGACGCATACGACGGCGATGTCAAAGCGTATTTGTCCGATGCTGAAGATCCGATTGCACTGACCATGGCCAGTATCTTCCCCGGGGTTCTTCGGCCGATGAGTGAAATGCCCGAAGACCTCCGAGCCCACATCCGGTATCCTTCTGATTTTTTCCGCGCGTGGCAGTTCCCAACACAGTCGGCCCAAGACGTTTCGAGCGATCCATTCCTACGCCATATCATCATGAAGCTTCCCGGTGAGACCACCGAAGAGTTCATCGTGATGACGCCGTTTACACCAAAAGGCAAACACAATTTGACGGCGTGGATGGTTGCACGAAACGACGGGGATCGGTATGGCCAGCTCCTTGTGTACCGGTTCCCTCGCCAAAGTTTGGTTTTCGGGCCGCAACAGGTCGTCGATCGGATAAACCAAAATACGGAGGTGTCTCGCCAGGTCACTCTGTGGGACCAAGCGGGCTCCCAAGTGAAGCGAGGTAACCTCCTCGTCATCCCGATCGAAGCCTCATTGGTCTATGTTCAACCATTGTACCTGCAAGCAGAAGGCGGGAGAATCCCCGAGTTAAAACGCGTCATCGTGGCTTATGAGAACCAAGTCGTGATGGAGGAGACGTTGGAGGAGGCGTTGTCCGTACTCTTCCGCGGAACGGGTCTCGAGGATGTATCGACGCAGCTCGTACCTTCCGCACCCACCGCAACCGCAAGTGTCGAACTCGATCTGACCGTTGGTGATCTCGTCCTTCGAGCGTCTGACCATTATGATCGTGCGCTCAACGCCCAACGGTCTGGTGATTGGGCTACGTATGGGCGCGAGATCCAACAAGTCGGCGACCTGCTCCGCAGAATCCGCGACTTATCCGGTACGAACAGCAGTGAAAATCAATGAGTGAACATTGCAACGCCAACACGTGTGGCGGGAGAAGCCGAAGTCTCGTGTCGGGCTCGACGGGCTCATCGACACTTTTCATTGTGGCACTGATGGTCGTCACAGCAACACAACCAACCGTGGCGCAAGAAGACGCTTCTTTCGCCCTGCCAATTCGTGAGCACGTATTTGACAACGGACTTCGTCTGCTTGTTTTGGAACGCCCAGGCGATCATCGCGTGGCGGCCAAGATATTTACGGATTTCGGCGCGCTGGTGGAAGAACCAGGAGAGTTAGGCGCCGCACACTTCCTCGAACATTTGATGTTCAAGGGGACGCCGTCGCTTGGGACCACCGACTGGGCAGCGGAAAAACCGCTGATGGAGGCCATCGCCAATACCGAGCGAGCGTTAATTGCGACGAGGAATTTGGAAAGGAACACCATTCGAGAGCGTGGTGTGTTTCACGACTACGCACACGCGCGTACCACGCCGAAGATCGACAGTCTCCAGGAAGAGATCAACAGGCTTGATCGGGACGTCGCCAGATACAGACGCCACGGCGCGATGATGCGTTGGTATCAAGCCTATGGCGGCCAAAAACTTACCGCGACCACCGAACAAGAATACATGAAGTTCGACATCAATTTGCCCGCTGATCGGGTCGAGTTGTTTTTTCGGGTCGAGGCTGACCGGATGGTGAACTCTGTTTTTCGTGAGTTTGATGCTGAGCGAATGATCTTGATAGAGCAGAGGTTGGGGGACTTGAATCGTCCAACGACGCCATTTTACGAGTTGATGAATGCGACGGTTGGCATGGTACACCCCGTGTTCTGGCCGGAGGGATACGCGACCGATTTTCAGCAGTATACCCGTGAATACGAACGCGAGTTGTACGAGAAATACTTCGTTCCGAACAATACGACCATCGTCTTGATTGGCGGTGTCTCGTTCGAGCAAATGGTGCCACTGGTTGATCGTCACTTTGGGTGGATGTCGAGGGCGCCGGAACCCACTCGGGTTCGAGCGGTTGAGCCGTCGCCCAAAGCGGAGAGACGGGTGCTATATCGCAGCGATGATCTCCCGCCCAGAATTGACATCCGTCACATGATTCCGGCCATTGGGCACCCCGATCGCGCGGGAATTGATGTGCTTGCTGGCTTGTTGTCCCTTGAATTGAAGGCCGCGTTTCAAGCTGTGCGCATATCCGCGCAGGTTGACGTGAACACGAGAGTTGTCCATGAGCGCCGCTTCGGTGTACCAAGCTCTGTGAACATCGAGGTTGTCATAGAAGATGAGAGCCAACTTGGCACCGCCGAATCCACAGTGC
Source organism: Gemmatimonadota bacterium (assembly GCA_036679545.1). GTDB lineage: Bacteria > Gemmatimonadota > Gemmatimonadetes > Gemmatimonadales > GWC2-71-9 > JAZDDC01. The sequence continues at coordinate 3,043 of JAZDDD010000729.1, forward strand.
TAACGATAGTCGATCGGATTTCGAGGGGTGGAGTTTCAACGGTTCGCCTGGAACTGGCGAAGAAAAAATTGCGCAATGAATGGTTCCGAACCGTCTTGGATGCTGATCGGCTCGCATTTGAAATCGGTCATTTTCAAGTGATGGACACATGGCGACATTTGGCCGAATTCCTTACGCAACGCGAGGTGACGAATGGCGAGGACGTGGCCCGGTTGGCGGGCCGGTATCTAATCGCGGAAAACAGAACGGTTGGCGTCGTTACGAGGCCCGTTGGCGGAGCGAGAGAGGTCTCCGGAGGATTATTGGATGAACGATAGACGTAAAAAACGGATGGCCAGCCTTCTCTTTCTTCTCGGAGGATCGTTTGCCATAGTCGTTGATGGCGGTGCGCAAGACCTACGGCATCCCACGGAAATGGGTCTGGCTGAGGTGTCCATCGAGTTGCCCGATACGACCCAAACGCGGCTCATCCTCGAAAACGGGATGGTTGGCTTTGTCATTCCGGATCACACCGTGCCCATCGTGAGTTTCACGGCGTTCGTGCGCGGCGGCAGTGTTGACGATCGGGTGCAAGGGGCGGCGGAGATGCTCAGGATGATGATCGCCCAGCGCGGTCCATGCTGGATGGGTCCCGGGAGATTTGTCGAGACACTTGAAGAACTGGACGCACAGTTCGACGTTGCGATGAGCGTCGAAATGATCGAGATCTCCATGAACGTTGCGGCCGCCGACGCGGAAGCGGCGCTTCGCATCTTTTCGGGAATCATTCGAGAGCCGTGCATCGATGAGGAGGGTCTGACGGCGTTCCGAAACCGCGTGGTGTCTGACGTCGAGGCGCAATCCACGTCCCGTATTGAGGGGTCGCTGGATGACGCGGTGCGAGTTTTCAAAAACCTGCTTTTTGACAGGCATGAATACCGGCGCACAGTGACCGTGGCAGACGCTGAAGCGTTAACGCTGGACGACGTCGAGCGTTTTCAACGCGACTTCTTCACTCCCAGAAACGTCGTGCTGGCCGTTTCCGGTGCGTTCCAACTCTTGCCCATGGCGCGTCTCATCGACCAACGGTTTGCCGACTGGCAGACCAGGCGTCCGCCAGGGTTTTCCCGTGCCGAGAACGTGAGCACTCCTGAGCCGGGTGAGATTACTCGCTTAGCGGTTGACAAGCTTCAAACCTGGATCGTTGTCGGCCACGAGTTGCCGCCAATGTCACCCCGGGACCTCGTTCCACTGCAGGTCATGAACTACATCCTGGGCGGTGGCCATTTCGATACGAGGCTTTTCCGCGAAGCTCGAGATCGCGGTGGACTCACGAACGACGCGAGCGGGTTTGTTGAGCCCGGTTTACGAGGGCCAGGTTCCTACACCTTCCGTACCTACGGGCGGCCAGAGGTGGCCGACGAGCTAGTCGACATAGTTTTTTCCGAGATTCGGCGTATCCAAAACGAACCGGTCACCGACGAAGAGTTGGCGGTGGCAAAAGGAGCACTCACCGATGGAGTGTTTGCGCTCTTGTTTGAAAATGGGCATGCCACAGCGCGGACGTTTGCGTATGAGTGGGCCCGCTTTGTCACTTTCGATCACTTGGCACGATACCGAGATTGGGTCGAGGACGTGTCTGCCCGAGACGTCCAACGGGCGGCTCAACGATACTTACACCCGGAGCGGATGCGCGTTGTCATTGTTGGCCCTGGTGTGGGGACGGGGCAACCGTAGCTAAGCTGTCGTAAACTGGAGACACGTTGGGCGGATTGCGAAATCTATATGACTGGATTACAGCGCGTTACGGTTGGAATGTGTACGCGCAAAAAAAGAAAAGCCGGGACGAATCCCGGCTTTCTTCTTTTTGCTACCCATAGCGGGCGGACTGCGGCGCTAGTTTGAACATTGGTTCGTCACAGGTTGTTCGCGCAGGTCCCGTCTAAGGCAACGTTCCACAAGTCCAACGACTTCTCAGGAGCCCCTCATCGGTCAAACCGACGTGTCGTTCGTAAACAGTATGTCCACGGGTGTCCGATCTCAGGCTTCTGACATCTGACATTGCAAACGGCGTGCCATTTGGAAAAGGCCCCCGGTCTGGCGAGAAGATTGGAAGCAAGCTATAGGATTGACCGGCTTCGTACGTGTTTATGTGAGACTGGCGGTAAGATGTGCCGACTGGTCGGCATTATCTGCCGGATCGAGAAGACCACAATCATGGGGTTTGAGTGTGAATGAAGGTGACAATGGCAAATAACAATACCTTCGTCGACCAAGTGAATAGAAATTTCGATCGCGCCGCGGCGTTGACCGATCATGATCCGAATTTGTTGATACAGATCCGCGAAAACAACGCCGTGTGCCACGTCACGTTTCCGATCAAACGGGACGATGGCACAATCGAGGTGATTCATGGATGGCGGGCTGAACATAGTCATCACCGTCTACCTACGAAGGGTGGTATTCGTTACTCCAAGCTGGTCAACGAAGACGAGGTATTGGCGTTGGCCGCACTGATGACCTACAAATGCGCGATTGTGGAGGCACCTTTTGGCGGGGCAAAGGGCGGCATCAAGATCGCAAAGCATGACTACTCCGACGATGAAATCGAACGCATTACCCGACGATACACGTACGAATTGGTGAAGAAAAATTTCATGGGGCCCGGTGTGGATGTGCCAGGGGTGAATTAAATTCTTTCGCGTGTGTGACGGGTAAGCCCATTTCCCAGGGTGGCATTCGCGGACGGACGGAGGCCACGGGTCGTGGTGTCTTTTTTGGGATACGTGAAGCTTGTCGAGTGACGGAAGACATGCGCGCGTTGCGTCTCACGACGGGACTGGATGGCAAACGCATCGCAATTCAAGGTCTTGGTAATGTTGGTTATCATGCCGCGAAATTCCTCGAGGAAGATGGTGCTTTGCTCACGGGGCTCGCCGAATACGAGGGTGCCATCTACAGCGAGAAGGGCCTCTCCGTGGACAAGGTGATGGCGCACAGGAAAGAGACCGGTTCAATCCTTGGTTTTCCCGGTGCGCAGGATCTTCCGAAAAGTACCGACGTGTTGGAACTCGATTGCGACATTCTCGTGCCGGCGGCGTTAGAAAAACAAATTACCGTTCAAAATGCGCGCAATGTGAAAGCGAAGATTGTGGCGGAGGCCGCCAATGGTCCGGTGACCAACGAGGCGGACGAAATTTTGGGTGACGCCAAGGTCATGGTATTGCCAGGTAGTTACTTGAACGCGGGTGGTGTCACGGTTTCCTATTTTGAATGGGTCAAGAATCTATCGCATCTTAGATTTGGTCGGATGCAAAAACGTGCTGAGGAGCGCGCGTATCGGCGATTGGTCGGGGCGTTTGAAGGCATGTCAGGGTTCGCCTTGGACGAGGACCGGGTGGCGGACGTGACCCGTGGATCTGGCGAGGAGGATCTGGTGAATGCTGGCCTCGAAGAAACAATGGTTGGAGCATTTCACCAAATCCACGATACCAAACACCGGTACGGTACGAAGGCAAGCCTACGAATGGCCGCCATGATCACCGCGATTGACAAAATCGCCACAAGCTACAACGCCGCCGGAATCTTTCCATGACCAAACGAACGTCGAACGTCGAACGTCGAACGTCGAACTGCTGAACGTCGAACGTCGAACGTTGAACATCGAATGTCGAACACCGCCCGTACAGCCCTACCGCTATGACACATGACGTGGCAGTAATAGGCGCCGGCGCTTTTGGTGGCTGGACGGCGCTAAATCTTACCCGGATGGGAAAACGGGTTGTGCTCGTTGACTCCTGGGGAGCCGGGAACTCCCGCTCCAGTTCCGGTGGTGAGACACGAGTCATTCGCTGCATGTACGGCGAGGATTCGATC
>JAZDDD010000073.1:0-3145 GCA_036679545.1 Gemmatimonadota bacterium
GGTCGTCACTCTCGAAATACGCCGGTAGTGTACGTGTGGCACTGCGGATGGTGGTAAAGAATCCCTTGTCAAGCGTCGTTGCGATGGTGACGATCGCGTTTGGCATTGCATTGACAGCCACAACCTTCAGTATCGTATACGGATCGACCATGCGTGGCCTTCCTTTTGATAGCCCGAAGGAACTGGTGCATTTCGAACGTCAAAACCTCAGCCGTGGACTACCGAACATGGCGGTCACGCCTCATGACTACGTCGCTTGGAAGACGCAGCAAACGTCGTTTGAGGGTCTCGCGGCGTTCGTTGAGGCGTACATTTTGATCCGTGATGATGATCAGCCTCCTCGTCCTGAGGCGGGTGTACACATAGACGAAGAGGCGTTTCACTTGTTGCGTGTTGAACCGGCTCTTGGTCGCCTTTTTACGCGCGACGAGAATCTGCCAGGTGCCCGCAGAGTCATCTTGCTGAGTCATGCACTGTGGCAGTCCCGATACGGCGGTGACTCCACGGTGATTGGCCGGTCTATTCGTGTGACGCGCGAGACCACCGCATTGCACACCATCATCGGTGTCATGCCGCAAGGGTTTGGGTTTCCCATTGCGGAACGGTTTTGGTTGCCCTTGCGATTGGATCTCGCTGGCGTGGAGCGAGGTGACGGTCGTTTGGATGTATTTGGCAGACTGCGGCCCGGTGTTAGCGTTGCCGACGCGCGCCGTGAGTTCGGACTGATCTCGGATCGGCTGGCTAGATCGTTTCCCGGGTCGAACGCCGGGGTTCAGGCCACGTCGTCCACCTTTCAGGAAGAGTACGTGGGGGAAGACTTCGCGAGTCGGGTTCACCTCATGTTTGCTGGATCACTCTTCGTCCTTTTGATTGCGTGCGCCAACGTATCCAATCTTCTGATGGCGCGGACAAATGGCAGAAAAAAGGAACTGGCGGTGCGAACGGCGTTGGGCGCATCGTGGAGGAGCGTTGCGCTTTTGGTGGTGACAGAAGCAGCGATCCTCGCATTCGCTGGCGGTATCGCCGGTATCGGTTTGGCGTTTGCAGGGGTCCGCTGGTTCGGTTCGGCGCTGCTTGGGGCGGGGGCATTGCGTTTGCCACATGGCGGAGATGCGTTGTTTTGGTGGCAGTTCAAGTTGGATTTGATTCCAGCACTATTTGCGTTTGCGTTGACCGCTGTTTGTGCGATGGTCGCTGGTCTGGTGCCGGCGGTTTTGGCCGCAAGGGCCGACGTGGCTACACTGCTCAAGGAGGAAGGCCGGAACTCAGGATCGCCGCGTCTGCGACGGTACGGTCAGGTGTTAGTGACATTGGAGGTAGCGGTTGCCGCCGCCCTACTCACGGCCACCGCACTGACTATGAAAAGCCTCGTGAAGCTTCAAACGCTCGACGTTGGGTTTCCGCAAGATGAGATTGTGGTCGCGCGTGTCGGTGTGTATGGCGAAGAGTATGCCGATGATGCCGCACGTCGTTTGCGATTCTGGAATGATCTGTTGGCCTCCGCGCGATCGATTCCAGGCGTTACCGATGTCGCGCTTGGGTCAAGGCTTCCCATGCTCCGGCACCGGCCGATGGACGTATCCGTTCCGGGCCGGATCGTGACCGACGGGTCACGAGAACTCGCCGGGTACGCAACGGTAACTCGCCAATTCTTTGCAACATATAATCTCATGCCTGTCGAGGGTCGATTATTCACTGATTCCGAATCGACAACGGAGGCAAATGTTGTCGTTGTAAACGAAAGTTTTGTAGTCAGATTTTTTGGCGACGTGGATCCGGTCGGGCGAACAGTGCGGCTCGGTCGCGATGACGATGGGGTGGTCCGAACCGTGGTTGGTGTGGTGCCAGACTCTTGGATGGATGGCGAACGAAATCGTCGGCCGGAGGGTTTATTCCTGCCATTGGGCAGCCGGACACCGCTCGATCTCTACCTGTCGATTCGGTCGCGTACGCCGTTGGTTGACGTTGCCGGGCAAGTCAGCGCACTTGCTGCACGGGTCGATCCGGAACAGCCGATCTACGATGTTCAGACCATGCGCCAACTGATCGAAGGACGCACGGGCCGATTCAACATTTACGGCGCCTTTTACGTGGTGTTTGGTATGGTTGCGCTCGCCATGTCGGTCATCGGTCTATACGGCGTGATCTCGTTTAACGTGGGGCAACGAACAAATGAAATCGGGATACGCATGGCCTTAGGTGCAGATCGTGCGAATGTGGTTTCGTCGGTGCTCCGTCTTGGACTCAAACACGTGCTGGTAGGTTTGACGTTCGGCGCGGGTTTGGCGTACTGGATCTCGCTCGGGCTGGACTCGGTTCTATTTGAGGTCGACACGTGGGACGTTCCGCTTTTCTTGATGGTTTCGGCTGTGTTGGGTGGTACCAGTTTGCTTGCCTGTTTGCTGCCGGCACGGCGCGCTGCAGGGATTTCACCCGTGGCGGTTTTGCGGGATGCGTGATCGGATGTTTCCGGTCACCCACGAAGCGCGCTTGTCGGGTTGACGCCAGATGCGCGGCGTGCTGGGAGAAAGCCCGCAACCAGGGTGGCCGTTAGCATGGTTCCGGCAACGATGAAATAGGTGGTGCCGTCGGTGGGGGATACTTGGTAGAGCAATCCTTCGACAAACTGCGACAAGGCGATAGCTCCTAACAGGCCTATCAAGCACCCCGTGACCGCAACCAAACACGTGTATCGCATGACCAGCAGGTTCACGTCGCTGCGCCGTGCCCCAAGTGCCAAGCGGATGCCAATCTCAGACTGTCGACGAGTTACGGAGTAAGAGATGATGGCGTAGACGCCGATGGTGCCCAAGACAATTGCCAACGTCGAGGCGATGCCAAGCAAGATCGTGACAAATGTGGTTTGCGCGGTCGCCAAGCGCACGATTCGTTCGAGTGTCTCTACATTTGCCAATGGCACATTGGCATCCAACGATGCCACAGTGTTCCTGATGGCCGGGACCAGGGAAGCTACTGGGACGCTCGCTCGGACCACCAAACGCATTGTGTGTACGGATGGTCCGCGACCTCCTCGAGAAACCACGGGAAAGTATATCATTGGCGTGTTGACATCGGTCACGCTGTGCGCGGGGGTGTTACGCACCACTCCCACGACGGTGTACCAGCTTGAATCCGGTGTTTCTGA
>JAZDDD010000730.1:0-10664 GCA_036679545.1 Gemmatimonadota bacterium
CTCCCCCGCCTCTTCCAGGTTTCGGACAATTGCGATCGCCTTCGCTTGCGCCTCCTGCACATCCTTGACTCGGACCGCGCCCATGAACTCCATTTCTTCGTCCAGCGCTGCAGCAGCGCGTTCGGACATATTCCGTGTGATGTGATTCTTCACTTCGTCGCCGGCCGCTTTAAGTGCCAACGCCAATTCACGCGCGTCCACCTCACGGAGCACACGCTGAATTGTTTTGTTGTCCAGGCTGATCAAGTCTTCAAATACGAACATCAAATTCTTGATGTCGTCCGCAAGTTCCTGGCTCTGTTCCGCTATCGATTCAAGCAGCTCTTTTTCGACGGATGCGCTCGTGTAGTTCAAAACACCCGCCACGGCCTCCGGTCCACCAGCCAACGTCATCTGGTCCGTCATTGACAGATCGGCTTTGCCACTCAACGCCTCTTCCACGATCAGGATCATTTCCGGTGACACTTTGTCCATGCGTGCCACACGATGTAACACGTCACCGGCAACGTCCGTCTCCATCGCCTCCAGCACGTTCGCGGCCTGTGCCGGATCGAGATGGGAAAGAATCAACGCCACAGTCTGTGGATGCTCTCCCCTGAAAATGCTGTGTAGCAACTCCGGTGGCGCCTTACGCAGGCCCTTCAACCCACTATGAACTAATTGTTCCTGAATACGTTTGAGAATCCGGCCCGAACGTTCATCCCCAAGCGCTTCGGTTAGGATGGACCGAGCGTATTCCACACCGCCCGCCGCAAGTTGACGCGCAGCAAGCGCAACATCTTGATACTCCCTCAAGACGACGTCGGCAGCTTGAACATCAACCTGCCGTAGCGAAGCAATCTCGAGTGTAATCTGTTCGACTTCGGACTCACTCAGCTGTTGAAAAACCTTCGACGACGCCTCGGCGCCGAGGGCCATGCACAACACAGCGCTCTTTTGCGGGCCGGAAAGACCATCGCCAACGGTGATATCGGTCCCGGGTGCCGTCACGTCGCGGGCTCACTCAGCCAGGCTTGAAGAACGCGCGCCGTAGTCTCGGGATGCTCCTCAGTTTCCTTTGCCACTTGGTTTTTTAATCGCGCGGATGCGGCGAACTGCGCCGACGGTGCGAACTCATTCGGGTCGATGACCTCGCCCGTGGCAAGAGCTGCCCTCATGTCACCGGGTTGGAGCGGCGCGCGGGGTGCCGATGTGGTCTTCAATGCCTTCAACCCCAACAACAGCACTACGGCAATACCGAGCAGACCAATGATCGGTCGCATCAACCGTTCGCCGACCACAACAAAATCGATATTTGGTACCGATGGCCCTCGTGCGGCGATGGCAGTCGTATCCAGGGTACCCCAGAACACGCTTGCGTTAACCACGACTTGGTCACCACGGGTGGAATCGAAGGCCACGGCATTGCGAACCACGGCCTCAATTCGTCCAAGTTGCGTCGCCAAGCGGGCAGGGTCTGGCGGCGTTTCGGCGTCTCCGCCGAAAATCGACGCACGTTCATTCACAAACACGGCCACGCTCAGACGTGATATGCTGCCGGGCGACGTCGTGATACTCTCCACGGTGCGTGAGTATCTGGACTCGAGTTGTTCCGAGTTGTACGCCGGCGACCCCGGTCCAGTCGCCTCGGCGGGCACTTCGCTCGTTTGCTGACGAACGATTGCCTGCGCTTCAGGATCGAACTGTTCACTTGTTCGCTGGATCGCCGTCCAATCCAATTCTGCAGCGACTTGGACACGGTATTCCGTCGGCGGAAGTACCGGCGCCAGCATCCGTTCGGCCTTTGTCGTGAGATGATCTTCCACTTCACGCCGGGCCTCTAGTTCCCGAACACTCCGTGCAACCGGCGAACCCACATCGCCCGGGATGTTGAGAGGTCGGCCCGTTCCACCGTCTAGCACGGCGACCTGCTCCGCCGCCAATCCCTCAACGGCGCTGCTCACGAGATAGGTGATACTTGCGACCATGTCCGAGTCAAACCGCGCGCCACGTCGTGGCCAGACCGTAACGGCGGCTTTTGCGGGGAGACCCAATCGTCGAAAGGCCGTTTGCTCCCGCAACGTCAGCGCAACGTGTGCCTTTTCGACGCCGTGCATCTCTTGGATTGTACACTCGAGTTGCGAACGGATCGTCTGCGCGCGGTTCAATTGCTGCTCGATCGACCCCGCACCTACGGAGAACGCAGCACGTCCGCCACAGGCGCCAATTCCCAATTCCTCTCGCGCCAATTCCATTCGCGCACGTTGCACCTCCGCGACTGGTACACGCACCACCGTACCATCGATTTCGCGGCGGATGCCTTTAGCCTGTAGCCATTCATCCACTTCCGCAGCATCGGCGAGAGTCAATTCGGTTCCGGGATACAGACTAACAAACGTCGGCGTGGTCGCCCACCGCACGATCATCCACACCATAGCGCCAGCGGCCAACAGGCCCACCAGAGAATAAAAACGTCGGGTGGCGTCCATAGCCTTGACGGAGTCGACAATATTTGTTGGAGCAATACTCGTCATGTTCACCGTGGTTCAGCTGTTACTCATGTTTGCATATTCATCAAAGCGCGATACGCCTCAGTAAGCTTGTTCCGCATCTCGACGAGTAACTCAAGGGAAAGTGAAGCTTCTTCGCTCGCCGCCATCAGCTCATGCAATGGGACCTCGCGATCGCCGCGGATAAAATCTTCAATAGCACTGCGTGTTTTGTCTTGAACCCGCGAAACGTCCCCAAGCACATCTGCCAGCGTTTCGGAAAACGATGGGCCTTGCTGGAACGGGTCACCAAGCGGTATTGCCCGTGTGTCACCCTGGGGCCGAAGGGCTTCAGGCCCAGGGACACCACTAATAGGAGCAGTCATTACGCCCTCACGTCTATGCGTTGGCCGCGTGGCGCGTCCCCCGCACTCATTTCTTGAGCCGGCCCATACGCCAATGGGCCAAGCATCGATTGGTTGGCAAAAAACGATTGCTCGTCAGGTGTCAGCATTTGCCAAAGTGCGGCGTTCACGCCATCCGGTGCTTGCAAAGCAGCGGGTGGACGCGTTGCTACCTCGGGAGCTGACGGTACTGCCTGACTTCCGTGAACGTTTTGTACGTTGAACGAAGGAACGATCGGTGCGGGACCATTTATAGTCATCGATTATTGCTCCGCTAAATATCCAGTGCGCGCCGCAACATGTTTTTGGCGGCTTCAAAAACCGTCGCGTTCGCCTCGAACATGCGTTGTGTGATCATCATGTCGGCAATCTCAACGTGTATATCGACGTTCGGTAGCATGACATAGCCGAGTTCGTCCGCGGCGGGGTGACCGGGATCATACTCCATCAGGAACGCCGATTGATCTTCTTGAACGCCTGCCACCTGCACGCCACCGTTCAACCGTTGTTCCATCAATGCCACCTGCCGCCGATACGGGGTACCGTTCGGTCCGGTAATGGTGTCAATGTTCGCGATGTTGGTGGCAATCGTTTCCATGCGCTGCCGGTAGGCAGTCAGTCCACTCAAGGGGATGGAGAGCGGGCGCATGAGGCCACGCACACCACCAAATGGTGGTTTGGGAATACCGGGTATGTTAGCCACGCGAACCTATCGCCGTCCGAAGCCGAGTGTACGCTTCGCGAAGCAATCGCGTTTCCGCGTCGTAACGGAGGGTCGTATCGGCCACTTTCGCGAGTTCTTCCTCGAGATTGATGTCGCCCTGCCCTTGGTCTCCCTGAAGCCCACCCTGCATTGCTGTCGCCGCGTTACCGTTCGCCGCGTTCGCGACGCGGTTTGCAGTGACTCGCATGCCGCGGAGATCATTGGAGAGACCTTCGCGAAGTGTGTTGTAGACAGTTCCAGTTCCAAAAAGTGCACGGATCACGATGCCTCCTCAGGTCAATCGCCATGACACAAGGCAAGCGTCGTACCGCAGCACGTGCCGTCCATACACGGCGGTTCGGGAATAGCGTAACGTTGTGTGGTTATGCGGTTTGCGAAGAGAACGTGTCAACGCGGCACGGAGACGCACGGTGTATGATCAGACCGAAGCGGTCAATCTTGCCGGAAGAAAATGCCGGCAAATGTGCAACGGGAACTACTGCGGGCGCAGGTCGCCGAGAATGCGCTTCTTATTCAACTTATTACGAAGCGTTCGTTCGTTGATACACAGGAGCTTCGCGGCTCGAGTGCGGTTTCCACCGGTTGCCTTGAGTGCGCGCTCGATGGTCATGCGTTCAATCTTACCCAAATCGAAAATATCGTCCGGCACTTGCCCATTGGGGCTGTCCGCCTTGGCATCCAACGGCCGTGCCGTTGAACCGGAATCCCGTGTCAGTCCAGAAAACGACTTAGGAGTTAGCGGATATCCGTTCGAGAGTACGACGGCGCGTTGAACCACATTACTCAACTCACGAACATTTCCTGGCCAGTCATGTCGTTGCAGCAGCTCGATGGTCTCCGGTTCGATTTCGGTCACGCTGGCGCCGTGTTCCTTTGAAGCCCGATGCACCAAATACCTGACAAGAAGCGGGATATCGTCGAGCCGGTCCCGAAGAGGCGGGGTTTGAATCGGTACAACATTCAGACGGTAGTATAGATCCTCCCTGAAACGGCCCTCTTTTACTTCGGTTTTGAGATCTCGATTTGTCGTAGCAACAAGCCGAACATCAACCTTGATGAGCTGCTGCCCACCAACGCGTTCGAATTCGCTCTCCTGAATGACCCGTAGGAGCTTTGCCTGTAGGTCAATGCGCATCTCAGAGATTTCGTCGAGCAACAACGTTCCGCGATTTGCCCGTTCGAAGGCGCCCTGTTTGCGGATTGAAGCTCCCGTGAAAGCTCCTTTTTCGTGACCGAACAATTCGCTCTCGACGAGTCCCTCCGGGAGCGCCGCGCAGTTGAGCGTGATAAAAGGTTTATCGTGGCGAGGGCTCTGGTCATGTAACGACCGAGCGTAGAGTTCTTTACCGGTTCCTGACTCACCCTCCAACAATACCGTAACCTTTGTAGGTGCCACCGTGGCGATGGTATCGAGAACCTTTCGCTGGGCCTCGCTATCCCCGATGATCTCGCGACGTGACCGAAGCGTGGAGAGTTCCCGTCGAAAGCGGTCGTTTTCAGTCCTGAGCCTCACCACCTCCAGCGCTTGATTGACAGCGATCTCGAGTGTTTCCGGCCGAATCGGTTTTGTGAGGTAATCGATGGCGCCACTTTTGATGGACATGACGGCGTGTTCCACGCTCGCGTGGCCCGTCATCATGATGACCGGGATGTGCAGGCCTTCCTTCTCGAGCGCGGCCAGCAGATCTAACCCTGTGGAACCGGGCATCCGATAATCGGAAATGATGAGATCGACGGACGAGCGTCCGACGCACTTCATTGCGTCATCGACGCTGCTTGCCAGCATGGGGCGATGCCCAATTTTTTGTAAGGCATGTTCTAAGACGACGCCAACGGCGGCTTCGTCGTCAACGCAGAGTATCGTTGCCATATAGGCGAAGCTCTAAAGAGTAGTCCCGGACGGTCGATGTAAGGTGTTCGCTATGCTCAAGATTGGTATGAATCTAACCGATACCGTTACTGTTGTCATCTTGAGCTAAGCAAATTATGCGCGTAACGAATCGATCAATAGCACAGACGCTGATCGGCCAACTACGGGACGGGTACAGCGAGCTGGCGCGAATGGAATCATTGGTCGCCACCGGCATCCGTGTGTCCAAACCGTCGGATGATCCCATCGCCGCTTCCCAAATCTTGCGAGTCGAGCACTCCCTGAGGAATCTCGAACAGTTTCAAAGAAACTCAGGCGCGGCACAAATTCGAATAACGACGCAAGAATCGGTGCTTTCTCAGTTGGGCGACTTGATAACCCGCGCACAGGAAGTTGCGCTGTCACAAGGTAGCTCAACGCTCAACGACAACTCACGTCTGGCCGCGGCCGGCGAGATCGACGCATTGCTCAACCAAGTTTTCCAGTTCGGCAATACTCGTGTCGGCAACGAATTTGTGTTTGGTGGTGGCGCGACCGACACGCCACCCTTTGTGGCAGGTGCCTATGTTGGAGATGATACCGTACGGCAAGTTCGCATCTCTGACGACGTCGTTATCGACACGAACCTCACGGGTAGACAGCTATTTGTCGATTCCGATGTTATCCGCAGTCTCACGGGCCTCCGAGACGCACTCCAAAGTGGATCTGCGACGGCCGTACAGGACTCGATAGCCGGTTTGAACACGGCCTTCGATCAAGTCCAAAGACATCTCACCGCCACCGGGGCCGCCACACGACAGCTGGAATCTCTTAGCCTTACACGCGAGAACATGGAGTTCGACCTTACAACCGCACGCGCGGAATTACGAGAGATACCGTTTGAAGAAGCGACCATTCGATTCCTGAGCGCGCAAACGGCGTTGGAAGCGGCTCGGGCTGCCGCCTCACGAATATTGAACAACACACTCACGGACTTCTTGCGGTGAGCACACCTAATACAAACACTGCCACGACGAGCGATACGATCATGGTGCCGTCGAGGCTTTTTGGTCCGCTCCAAGTATCCAACGACCAGATAATTTCATTCCCCGAAGGACTCTTGGGGTTCACCGGAGCACATCGTTTTGTATTGCTCCCCGCGGCATCGGATGGCATCTTCTGGCTTCATTCGGTCGAAGAAGGGAACCTCGCCTTCCTTGTCATTGAACCCACGAAATTCTTCACGGATTATGCCGTAGAGGTGGATGCACAAACAGTTCCGTTCGACATCTCCGACGATAAGAATATCGTGGTCCTAACCATTGTTACACTCCCACGTGATCCCGACTCACAACCGACAGCCAATCTGCGAGCACCCGTGGTGCTCAACTATGCGCATCGATGCGGTTGCCAAGTGCTGCTCAAAAACTCCGACTACCCACCACAACATGCCTTCGATTTTTCATTGGTTGCATAGATTCGCGTCGTTCGTCGTTTCGTGGACGCCGCTGAGCCGCGTGTATTCCGCCTAATTCTAGGCGAATCACAGCGAGAGGCTGACCGTACGTATCTCCGCGTCAGTGCTCAAGTTACCTAACATGAGACCGATAACCGGTAGCATCGCACTTCAGATCGGAAGTGCAATGGCGAGGTAGGGACGCTTCGCAAGCTAGATGGAGATTTGCAAGACATGTCAAGGATTCAAACAAACATCTCAGCGTTGAATGCGTTTCGTAACCTGAGCGCTACCAACCAACGGGTCGAGCGAAGCATCCGCCGATTGTCCACCGGTTTCCGAATCAACCGGGCTGGTGACGATGCCGCGGGTATGAGCGTTGCCAACCGGTTACGTGCTGCAACCCGAGGCCTCAAGGTCGCAGCGCGCAATGCCTCGCAAGCCTCGTCGGTTGTGGGAATTGCCGACGGCACGATCAACACCCTATCTAACATTCTTGATCGTTTGAAGGAGCTGGCAACACAGGGTGCGTCAGCCAATACGTCGAGTTCGGATTTGGGTAAGTTGGACAGCGAGTTTCAGGCGCAGATAAACGAAGTCGATCGTATCGTCCAAACCACGCAGTTCCAGGGTGACACGTTGCTCGACGGATCGTTCGGCCTGAATCTGGCCACCGGCGGTGCCGATGCGGGCGGAACGCTGTACGGCGCAGATGCTACGGCGGCTGTTGCTGCTGTAACAAGTGTGGCATTCAGCTCCGGCGCGCGGGAAGGCGTTACGTACACCCTTGCCGATCCGGTCGGTGGTGCGCAAACAGTAACCCTTACCACCAGTGACCTTGGTGGCGGCGCCGTCATGAGCCAGACCATTGCCAAGACGGCAGAGGCTGGTGCCCAGACGATGCAGTTCGATGCGCTCGGCATAACGATCACTTTGGACAGCGGTTACGTCGATGGCGCACTCGATGCGGAAACCATCATCACCGGTACTGGTGGTAGCGGCGTGTTCATCGTCGGCGCGGGTGCAGGCGCAGGCCTCACCAACGATGACAAATTGACCATCACGTTCGGCGATTTGTCCTCAGCAGCAACCGGTCTGAACCTGGTTGGTCAAAACCTGACCACGGCGTCCGACGCGGAGACAGCCGTTGGCGTCATCGACGCGGCCATCAACGCACTCAACCTGGAAATCGGTAACATTGGTGCTCTTCAGAACCGACTTGACGTTGCGCAAATCAACATCGGGACGTTGATGGAGAACTTCCAAGCCGCCGAATCCGTCATCCGAGATGCGGATATGGCGGAGGAGACGATTGAATTTACCAAGAATCAGGTGCTGCAACAGTCAGGCCTGGCGATGTTGGCGCAAGCTAACGCCGCTCCGCAAGGAGTTCTCTCACTACTCGCCGGATAATTCTGGCCTTCAGTGGAGTGGGGATCGATACGGTCCCCACCCACTACACCTCACACGATCCAAGAGTCTGAGCAATGGAACCGATTGGCAGCGTATCAGGCTTGATCAGCGGAATCGACTTCCGCGATTTGGTTGATCAGATTATCAGCATCGAAGGTCGTGGTGTTACCACGGCAAACAATCGTGTCTCGCAAAACGAAACACGTCTGCAAGCGCTTACGGAGTACCGAGCGATACTTTCCACGCTCATGGATGTCGCGACGAAGTTCCGTGACGGCAGCGCATTTCAGTCTGTCAGTAGTTCCGTGTCCACACCAGGTGGTGCAAATACCACACCGCTCGTCGGTGCAAGCCCGAACCTCGGGGCATCACCCGGAACGTACCAAGTCGAAGTGCTACAACTCGCTAGCGCTGAGAAACTGGGAAGCCAGCAATTTGCCACGAGTACCGAGGCGCTCGGCATATCTGGAGAGTTCTTCGTCAACGGACAACGCATCGATGTCACAGCAACCGACTCCTTGTTTGCAATCCGTGACAAGATCAACGACACGAACAGCGGGACAAACGCCACAAAGATCACCGCTTCAGTGCTTTCCGTTGGCGCGGATGCACATCGACTTATTCTTACATCGGACGAAACCGGCGCCGCCGGCATCAACCTGGTCGACGGGAGTGACAACGTCCTGCGTACCCTTGGCTATCTCGACGCAACCACAGATATCAAACGGTTGTCTGGCAATCGAGCGGAGGGAGATCGGTTTGCATCCGCCACGGACACTGTGGCCTCAATGCTTGGTCTAACCGGGACCTATGGCCCTACGAATGTGACCATCGGCGGACAAACTGTCACGATCGATCTCTCAACGCAGTCGCTCACTGATATTGCAAGTAACATCGCAGCGGCAACCGGACTCAACGCAACCGTTGAAGTCGATGGTGACGATTCCTATCTGTCGATTGAGGGAACAACACAATACACAGACGCGGGTCGCACACTGGAACTTTTGGGTCTTTTGGCCGCGGGCCGTTCGGCATTGTCACAAGCGGTCACCGGAACGACGTTTAGTGATAGCACCAGTGGCCCCGCCACGGCTTCCACAGCGCTAACCAGTTTGTACAACGGCGCCGTGCCCGGAGGCACCGTCGCAGGCGACACATTTACAATTAGCGGCACTCGCGGTGACGGTACCGCCATTGATATGACGTACACCGTTGGGGCCACAGATACCGTTCAGGATTTGCTCGATTTCTTAAACAATAGCACTGACGGTCTCGGCGCAGGCACCCGGACCGCCACCGCAAGTATGACCGCAAGTGGCGCAATTCAGGTCACTGACGACACAACCGGCGATAGCCAACTCAACTTGTCCATTGCTGCCAACAACGAAGGCGGGGGTTCGCTGAGCTTCGGGGAGCTTGCCGTGAGCACGCTGGGCCGCACTCGTGAGATCATCGGCGGCCAAGACAGCACGTTTCGCATCGATGGTGTAACGATCAACCGAGCTTCCAACGCCGTTACCGACGTTTTACCTGACATTACACTCTTGCTCAACCGCGTCGACCCAGGGACCGTAGCAACAATCCGCATTGAACGGAACGTTGGGGAAACCGAAGCAGTTGCCAAGGAGTTCGTGGAGACATACAACGCCGCGATCGACTTCATGAAAACCGTGACGACGTTCGACCCGGAGGCCGACGTGCAACCGATGTTCGTCGGAGACACATCTCTGCGTGGCATGCAAAATCGTCTTTCTCGGTCAATCGTATCTACAGTCCTTGGTGTCGATAGCGATTTCGCGTTCTTGAGCATAGCCGGCATCTCCTTGACCAGGGATGGACGCCTCGAACTTGATTCGTCCAAGTTGAACACGGCGTTTACCGAGCGATACAACGACCTGGTTGCTCTGTTCACGGAACGCGGACGGACGGACGACACGAACGTACGCTTCATCGGGTCTGGCGGAGTCGCCATATCGGGAGACTACGCCGTTGATATCACCACGGCCGCTGCCCAAGCGACTGTCCTCGGCGCAGGGTTCAGTGGCACGTACGCCGACGACGGTACTTCAGACACGCTCGTGGTTACGGATAGTTCAAGTGGTGGCCAGGCTATTGTCGCCCTCACCAACGGCATGACGACGGCCGACATCGTGCAATCGCTCAACACGGAACTCAGCACCGCCAAGGCACATTCGATCGCTACGGCATCGCCGCTATACGCCGATGCTGGCGGCGCGGCGTTCATCACCGAAACGACGACATTCGACTCGTTGTTCAGTGCTGGACTTGCCGCGGCGAATGTCGCCGCCGGTGACACCATCAACCTCGTTGGAACGCGCCACCGCGGTGG
>JAZDDD010000731.1:0-4713 GCA_036679545.1 Gemmatimonadota bacterium
CGATTGCGAAAACGTCAGGCCATTGCGTCTTCGGTCGCAGGACTGTTGACGCTTCTCGCCCTATTTGGCGGTACGGTACTCAAATGAGCGATCGATCCGTGCCGCGGCGTTTGCGTCGTGTTGCTACGGCCAGTGGTATGCACACCGTTCCGCTCGAGACGTACGACATCAGGCGGATCGTAGGACGTATAAGTCTGACTGCGCTGGGTCACGTGGGTCGTGTCGCTTACTTCACCCTTGAACTGATCAGAGGGTTGAGTGAATGGCGGACATGGATCCCTCGTGCGTTTGAGCAGGGTCAGGCCATTGGTGTTGGCTCGGTTTTCATTGTCCTCCTGACGGCGAGCTTTGCCGGTGCCGTGACGGCGCTTCAGGCGGGTTATCAATTGACGGACGGTGTGCCGGTGTATTTCGCCGGTGGTGTCATTGTGCAGACGATTATTCTCGAGTTGGGCCCGGTGTTGACCGGGCTCATTCTGGCCGGTCGAATCGGCGCGCGGTATGCGGCCGAATTGGGCACCATGCGTGTCACGGAGCAGATCGACGCGCTGGAAAGTCTTGGCCGATCTGCAGTTTCACACTTACTCCTGCCACGTGTGGTCGCGGCAACGCTGCTATTGCCGGTACTCACCATCCTTGCCATAGCGGTCGGCATAGCGGCTGGCTGGCTTGCGGCCAAAGGCCCACTCGAAATGTCAAATACCGACTTTGTGTATGGCGCACGATACTTTTTCCGAACGTTTGACGTCTGGTACGCCATGATCAAGGCGTTCTCTTTCGGGCTGGCCGTCTCGATCGTTCCTTGTTACGTCGGGTTCAATACAAGTCATGGTGCCGAAGGCGTTGGTCGTTCTACCACTGGTGCAGTGGTGAGCGCTTCCGTTTTGGTGTTGCTGCTCGATGCTGCTCTCGCAAAGATTTTGTTGCCGGGTTGATGATGCGTCCGTTGCAATCGTCAATCTCTACGTCCCAAACGTCTACCCGTCGAGCAAGTTGGTCGGACCGGGCATCGCGTGCAGCACGGAGTTCTGGCCACGCAGATCAATGCGCCAAGATCCATGATGCCCTGATTGAATTCCCATGCAGAATCCCGATTCTGTGGAATGAGCGCGGCGGTCGTCTTGTAAAGACGCCGGTTAGGTTCGGCTCCTTGCCCCAGTTTGGGATGAAACGCTCGACGAACGACACGCTCGACGTTCGTGTCGATTGCGGGCACACGTTTTTGATACGCAAACGCAGAGATGGCGCCGGCCGTGTAGGTACCCACGCCCGGCAAGTTGCGCAGGTCGTCCATGGTCGTGGGGAGTTCTCCGCCGTGTTTGTCAACGACCTGTTTGGCGAGCGCGTGCAGGTTGGCGGCCCGGCGGTAATAACCAAGACCCTCCCACGACTCTCGCACGTGATGTGGTCGAGCGGTTGCCAACGCCTCCACCGTGGGGAAGCGTCGCAGGAACCTGTCGTAGTAATCGATCACGCGGTTGACCGGCGTCTGCTGCAGCATGAATTCGGAGACCAATACCTCGTACGGTTCACGAGTACGACGCCACGGCAAGTCTCGCCCCTGGTTGCGGAACCACTTCAAAAGCCTCCGTTTGAAGGCCAGTCCCCGCGCGGGTGCTTTTCCGTTTCGACTCATCACGGAGAATATGATCGTGGGGGCGTCACCGGCGGAACCACCACGCGCTTAAATCGGATCGTGATTCCGTATCACGTAAACGATTTTTCAGACGAAAAGCGGGTAGCGGGTAGCGGGCAGCAGGCAGCCGCCGCCCAAAGGGCGGCAAATTGATCGCTCTTCGCAATGTCCGTAAGAGCTTTGGCGAGAACACCGTTCTTGACGGTGTCGATTTCGACGTGCAGCAAGGCGAAACGGTCGCGTTACTCGGCCCGTCCGGGACCGGCAAAAGCGTGCTCTTGAAACATATCAACGGTTTAATACATCCTGACTCAGGGTCGGTCTTGGTTGATGACCAGGACGTTTCCCACCTGTCCCGTCAGGAGCTTTCAGCGCTACGGCAACGTATTGGGTACGTTTTCCAGTATGGTGCGCTGTTCGATTCCATGACGGTGGCCGACAACATCAAATTAGGCATCACGGACGAGGACCACTCGCGTGATGAAGCGTACTGCGAAGAACGGGCGTTTCATTGTTTGGATCTTGTCAACTTGGCGCGCGAAGTCGCGTTTCGCCTGCCGGCTGAGATATCGGGTGGAATGAAAAAGCGAGTTGGCATTGCACGCGCCATTGCCGGTCAGCCAACGTACCTCTTGTATGACGAACCCACGTCGGGTTTGGACCCGGTGAATGCGGACATCATTGATTCGCTGGTGGAGAAGCTTCAGCAAGAACTTGGAGCGACAAGCGTCGTTGTAACACATGACGTAAGAGGCGCATTTCGGGTTGCCAATCGGATTGCGCTCCTGAAAGATGGAAAGATCCGAGCAATGGGTACGGCACAGAATCTCATCGACAGCGATGATCCGGCCGTGCGCCAGTTTCTCGAACGTGACATGGAAACGATGTTCAAGGACTGAGCGGAATCGACAATGGATCTTTATTACAAACAAGAAGTTTCAGTCGGGCTGTTGGTCATCGCGGCTTTGATCGTCTTTGTGGTCGGTACCATGTGGTTGGCCGGCACGCCGTTGGGTGGTGGCAATCGTACTGACGTGCACATCCAGTTTGATGACGTCAGCGGTTTGACCATTGGCGATCCGGTTCTGGTGTCTGGATACAACGTCGGGCGTGTCTCCGAGGTCGATTTTCGGTCCGTTGGGCAAATATTGGTGACAATAGAATTGCGCGAAGACCTTGCACCGCACGCCGACGCAACCGCATCTGTGGGTGCCCTCGACTTTTTGGGTGCGATGAAAATCGATTATAAGCCCGGAACTGCGCCGACGATGTTGGGTGAGGCCGATGTCCTAGTCGGCTCGCAAGAGGCGGGACTGACCGACGGGATTCCGGAATTGAAGGACCAAGCCTCTTCGGTGATGATGGGTCTGCAGGAATTGGTTACACCGGAAACCGCAGAAAATCTCAATGCAACGTTAACGTCAATCCAACGGGCCTTGGACCGTGTAGCGGGTCTGATCGACGGGCCGGGATCGAGTTCTTCTCTCACCGGTACGATGGATGCCATGCAGAGTGTCGCACTGCGCATCGATTCAATTTTGGCCAACCCAGCGATCGATGAGTCTGTCAATCAACTTGACGACGTCATGGAGAGTTTGCAGGAGATGACCGAAGGTCTCGTGGGGACGACGAATTCGCTCAACTCGCTCATCGCGAAGCTAGAAAGTGGTGAAGGGTCAATCGGCATGGCGCTCAACGATTCCACCTTGCACAACGACGCGCACGAACTCCTGGTGGCAATTACGGAGTTGGTCGACGACATGAAAGAACGACCCGGACGTTATTTTCATCTGAAAGTTTTCTGAGCGCCTAAGCCTTGCTTTCAGTAACATTTCTTGGAACGTCGGCCGCGCGGCCGACGGTCGAGCGTGGTGTGTCGTCACTTACAATGGTGCGTGAGGGGGAGACGCTGATGTTTGACTGTGGTGAGGGCACACAACGTCAGATGATGCGTTTCGGTGTATCGTTTGCGCTCGACACGGTGTTTTTTACACACTTCCACGCTGATCATTTCTTGGGCATCATAGGTTTGTTGCGCACACTTGGTCTGCAAGGGCGTACCGAACCCATGCACTTCTTTGGGCCTCCGGGTGGCAAGCGGCTCCTTGGGGAGGCAATGTCGCTTGGCGTAGAGCGGGTTCCCTTTCCCATTGACATTGAAGAGGTGAAACCCGGCGACTGCCTAAAACGCGGTGAATATGAGATTGAAGTATTCGACACTGCGCACGGCCGATATTCGGTTGGATTTGCGCTTGTGGAGCACGAGCGACTCGGGCGTTTCGACCCCGAGAAGGCAAAGGAACTCGGTGTGCCGGAAGGTCCGCTGTGGGGAAAGTTGCATCGTGGCGAGACGGTACAGTTGCCGGATGGGGGGACGGTTGGCCCGGCGGATTTGGTTGGAGAGGCGCGACCCGGTCGAAAGGTGGTTTACACGGGTGATACGGCGCCGTGCGAGGCCGTTGTCCGGGCTGCCGATGGTGCCGATTTGCTCATTCATGAGGCAACATTCGATCTGACCGAGAAAGACCGCGCCGTGGAGACGGGACATTCTACGGCACAGGACGCGGCAAAGGTGGCACTGGCCGCTGGCGCGAAAGCGCTCGTGCTCAATCACATCAGCGCGCGATATTCACGGGATGTGTCGGTGTTAGTGGCGAAGGACGGTTTGCTCATCGAGGTCCCATTTGCCGATCATGTTGACGGATCTGACATCTGAGCGAAGAAGCCATGGTGCGCAGATGGAGTTCCATTCCCACATACTCATAAGTCATGGCGGTTTTGGCGTTGCGCCATTAATCTGCACCAAATCAACCCCCGAGACCTGCCATGCGACATTCGCGGGCACCCCGCGCCGAAGGGAACAAGGCCGCTATTCTCATCATACACGGAATCGGCCAACAACAACCGTACGAGACACTGGACGCTTTTGCGCGCGGCATCGCGGGTAAGCTGAGCCCGGCGTCAGAGGATCTCTCTCATCTGCTGTTTGAACTTGGCGATGAAAAGGCATCGGCCGTTCGCCTGAGGACGACCGTGCCTCTGGGTCTTGCACGGGCGCAAACGCTGGACATCTACGA
>JAZDDD010000732.1:0-8953 GCA_036679545.1 Gemmatimonadota bacterium
GCCGAATCGAGCCGATCTCTAAGCTCTCCTATATTCTGTTGAATCTGTTCCTCAAAATCCGATGCGTACTCGCGTGAACGGCCCTGAATTACCCCGCGCGAATACCGGACTTTCTCCGATAGTCTGTTTTCACGAATGGAGTTGGCGGCTCCTTCAATCTCGCTGGCCGCCTTGGGCTGCTCGCGCCGCGCTTCTCGTCCCATCTGATCGAGGTCACGTTCAAGGGCCGAGATTTCCTCGGCCATCTGCTCTTTCCGTTCAACCAATCGATCGAGCTGTTCACGGCGTCTCGTAGGATCGTTGGAAAGATTTTGGACGTCGTCCGCAATGCTGTTCTGATCTTGCGCCAGTCGTCGCGCACGCTCTTGGGCGCCCTCAATGTCCCGCTCAAGTCGGGCGGAGCGGTTTCCATCCAACAACCGTCGCGCCTCTCGCAGTTCATCGAGTGCATTTACACCCTCCGATAGGCTACCGGACCGCTGCGATGCGGCTTGCTTCATCGCATCGGCCGCTTCCTGAAGACGACGCGCTGTCTGTTCCAGCTGAGGTAGAGATTGCTCGCGGCTCAAACGTTCAAGTTTTCTTGCTAACTCCTCTGCATCCTCGGCCAGACGGCGTTGTGCGGCGCTGCCCCCGCCGGCTTGACCCGACTGTTGCATTTGCGCCGCCCGCTGGCGCATACGCTCGTTTTCTTGTTGTTGCCGTCTTGCGAGTTCGCGCAGTTGCTGCAACGTCTCGTCAATCTCGTCATCAACCGCCTGTTGTTGGCTTCGTTGAACGCTTTCGTATTGATTCCGGAGTTTGTCGAGTTCCAACTCGAACAGGTCTGCCAAGTCTTCAGCTTCCGCAGACTGCCCACCACCACCACCACCTTGACCCTGTCCGACTTGCACCTCGCGGAATGCCGCATCGGCCCGCTGCAAATGCTGGAGCGCCCGTTGTGCGGGCGGAAGCGCGTCCTCCACTTTCTGATCGTTGAAGGCTTCTTCCGCCTCAGTCATCGCAGCAAGAGCTTTGGGCAATTCATCGATGACTTTTTGAAATGCGGAATCGGCCTGCACGACACCACGTTCGGCCATGCGACGATAAATGGCGTCAACACGTTCGCGAATTCGGCCCTGCGAGAGTCCGAGCGTCGTTACGTTATCGCCAAATTCGCCATCGCTGTACGACGCCCGGTCGCGAAGCACCTTAAACGTGGCGCTGACCACCTGACGCTGCTGCACCGAGAGCGATCCACCCATCTCTTCACCACCACCGCCACCACCACCACCGGATTGCTCGGCTTCCCTGTAGTCACGACGAAACGGTCGGATCTCCATAAAGAAGATGTCGGTCGTTGCACGCTGGCCACCGTTGCGCTGCTTGTCGCTGACCGTCGCATAATACGACACGAGATCGCCCGGCTCGAGATCTAGCTCTTCGAGGTAAAAAGTATGACCGGCAGTCAACTCGCGGACACGCCGACCACCGGCGAACAGATGCACCGTGTCTTCCGGTGCACCATTCACAGAATAGATCAAATCGAACACGCCGATACCGTAGTCGTCTTCCACTTTCGCTTCGACAAACACTTCCTCGATATTCGTGACGCGTGTGTCACGACCGGGTTCAGAAAACGAAATCGAAGGCGGTTGGTCTTCCAACACATCAATCGTGAAGTCCGGCGACGCCGGCACCATTCGGTTACCAATGGCCAACAGCTCGACTCGGTAATAACCGGGTGTCGTGACGACCAACGAAGCTCGCAACCTGCCAGTGGAATCTTGTATCAACGGAATCGGATCTTCCCCATCCAGCATCAAACGACCCGAATCGACCGGCATCGTTGGTTGGATCCACAGTGTCATCCGTGTGCCTCGCAACGCCGCGATGTCCCCCCCGTCTTCTTCCAATTTCGTACTCAAGCCGGAATATGCGGGGAAGCGGTACTGCAGATCGATCTGCTGTACGTACGGCATGTCGGCCACGTCGATGTGATGCATCGATGACCGCACCCCACTTGCCTCGACGTAGTAGTCGGTGGGATTTTCAAGATCAAACAGGAACAACTCGTACATGCCAGGCTCCACACCCGGCAACATCTGCCACCGCTCCCACTCTTCATCACCCCGTTTTACCGCAAGCTCGACGCGTTCGGCTTCGAAGTTGTGCAAGCTGGAGACAATGGCCAGGTCGGCGCCGCGGGCAAGCAACGTATCCCCGGGTGTGACCGAGATGGCATACGGATTCTCAAAGGCGCCGGCACCGAAAGGATTCAGCAGAAACGGCGCACCGTTCCTCAGGAACCCGGGATTCATAAACCCGATAAGAGCTCCCGCCGCAACAACGCCTGCCAACGTGCCGGAGGAACGCCGAAAGCTAGGTTGCTCTATGCGTGTTCCGTTATCAATCTGTCTACAGCTCTGCACGGCCTGCTCGACCAATCGACCCGTGAGTGGGGCCGAAGAATCCGCCGTTGCTGCCGTACGGTCGAGTTCAACCGCGCTTAGCAATGTTTGTTGGAGCGATGGTTCGTGCTCTTCGATATAGAGTGCGACCTGTTCGTCCGTCACTCGTTTCGCAAGCGGGATGACGAGGAACCAGACCGCGGCAGCGGCCAGGACAACGTAGGCGATCACCCGGAACACAAGCACCGAGGACCCCGTGAATCTGAAGAAGTCCATCCCGAACGCGGTGAACAAGAACGCGACAAGCCCAACCGCCGCAACCGCCGCCACACCACGCATCACGATCTTCAGGCGCCATCGACGTCGTACCTTGCCGATGATGGCTTTCAGATCCAAACGGTTTTCGTTTTGCCTCACGCTGAGCATCGACGTCTCCTTAAGTCATTCCTATCGGCGAACCGCTCGGGACAAACGGTTCGATACCACGGTCTCTGCGGCGAGGAGTAGCAAAACCCCAATGAGGAGATACCACCACATCCCCTGACGCTGTTCCAAATCCTCCACCGACAGGAGCGATGCCACACCAGCGGCGTTGGTTGTCGAGTCTGACATACCACCCTGCACGGCGCCCACCAACTCCTCCACATCCAAAGGCCGCAAATCCGATTCCACCGGATCCACGTTGGCCGCGAATACCAACCCCGTGGCGGCATCTGCGCGTGTTTTCAGCCTGTAAAACCCATTTTCCTCAACCCGAACCAACCACTCATCCGCCTGCTGAATTCGCACACGCTCACCCGTCGGACTTTCCAAAACAACTTGTGTTCCGTTCTCAAACGCATCGGCGAATGTCTCCCCTCCGGGAACACGCGATGCGTACGCGGCGAGATCCGCAACCGAACCCACGGTATACCACGATTGGCTGTCTGAGTAGTCAGCCAGATACTTTACGATCTCATGAACAAACGGCACGAACACCGGCTGCAGTCCCAACGTGTTCCAATAGGTATCCAGTGACGACGTCCAGACTAAAACTCGGCCGCGACCGACACGTCGTTCGGCCAATGCGATACCGCCATCGTCGAATCGTGCCAAGATTTGGCTGCTGTCGGCCAGGGTCAAACCGCGATACCGATAAAACTGAGCAGAGGACAGGTCTCCGCTTCGTGGTGCGCTAAACGCATCGAAAACGGGGTGACCGTAGTCCACATCCGTTATTGAGCCACCACGCTCCAACCGCCGCTCCACGACATTCCCGGGTCTGCCGGGCGCTACCGTACTTGCGGCCGTCGGCCACGACGCACCACTGCCATCACCAAGGGTCAGCAAGAGTCCACCGCCCTCGCGGACGTGAGTCGTCAATAAATCGGCGACTTGTCCGCTGGGAAACGCGACCTCATTGAGAATGATGACATCGCTCTGCTGAATGTCCGCTGCGCTCACCCTCCGAAAGGGTTTCACGGTGACATCGACGGAAGGCGACTCCCCAACGTCCAACGCTCGGTCCAGGTAAAGACTCTGGTTTCCGCGGGCCCCCGAGTTCTCGAGCACCAGCACCGCCACATCCGCCCCTGGCGCAATGGTAAAGTTGAATGCATCGTCGGCGGGCAATTGATCGGTACCGACGCGGACAATGCCCCGCCCGATTCCATCCGGAACCAACGCGGATTCGAAGTGCACCGTTGCCGCCTCACCTGCGGGCACGTTCACGGTTTGGCCCTGCAACTCTTGCCCGTTCAACTCCAGCGTCACGGGCAAATCGGAGACGGGATCGCTACCGGCATTGAAGACCCGGGCGGAAGCGTGAAACACTTCGCGGTCTCCACGTGGCTCACGTCGTACGGCGACGGACGCAACCGTCACATTCTGCGTTGTTTGTGACGACAGGTCCACCGTTCGGATCTCCGCCGCGACGGGAAGACGCTGGATATCGTTCGGATCCCAACCAGTCCTTTGGAAATCACTGATCACCACGACTTCTCGCCGGTTGAGTTCGCTCGCGTCGAAAATGCTCTCCGCAAGTTTGAACGCCACGGCAAATCGCGTGCGTCCAGCACTCAACGAAACACGTCCCATGGCAGCTCGAAGCGCCGCCGGGTCGCCGGTGGGTTGATTCAACACCTCAGCCTGTTCATCGAACGCCACGATCGAAACACGGTCCTCTGCTGCGACGCCATCAATGAGCGTCCTCAGCTGCTCCAACGCTCGTGGCCACCGATCCTGGTAGGCCATGCTCAAGGACCTATCGAGCAGGACCACAATCTCCCGCCCTCCTTCGATCGACGCATTCGTCACCGAAAGCCCCGAAAGAAATGGCCGAGAAAACGCCGCGACCAGCAACGCGAGCGCCAAAAATCGTAACGCAAACAGGAACCAATGTCGGATCCGCTGACGGCGTTTTGATTTGACCGGGATTTGCCGC
This sequence comes from Gemmatimonadota bacterium, assembly GCA_036679545.1. GTDB lineage: Bacteria > Gemmatimonadota > Gemmatimonadetes > Gemmatimonadales > GWC2-71-9 > JAZDDC01. The sequence goes on from JAZDDD010000732.1 coordinate 4,813, forward strand.
AAGAACATCAAGGATGGAAAGGAAATTCCTTCGGGTTTTTCCTTATGGACCAAGTGGACAATGACGGGAATGGCCAACCCGACCAAACCGGCCAAAAACAGGGGCGCAAGAAAGGTCAGGCCCATTAACGAACCCTACTCATGCGCTGACGCTGCGACAGATACGCAAAGAGCGCATGATCCAAAGGCTGGGAGGTGTCGTGGAACGAATAGTCCATACGGTTCTCGCCCAGGCGCTTCGCAAGTGTCTTGCGATGTTCCTGGATGCGTTCTTGATACGCCTCACGGAGTTGATCGGGGACGACGGTGATTCGATCACCGGTTTCCACATCCTCGTAACTACCAGATTCGTCAAACCCAAACACGATTTCGGCAGGGTCCAAGATGTGAAACACCACAATATCGTGCCCTCGAAACCGCAGTCCGTTCAACGCTTCGACAACTACGTCGGGATCTTCATACAAATCCGAGATGAGCGCCACAATGCTTCGGCGATTGAGACTTTCAGCGATTTTGCGCAAGGGGCTTGCAAAATCCCCCCTCGGGACCGGTTCGAGTTTGTCGAGCGTATGAAGCACGGTATCAAAGTGTTTGGCCGACGCGGGCACGACGGCCTCGATATTGTCGCCAAACGTGATCATGCCAACGCGATCGCGCTGTTTGGATGACAGATAAGTCAGGCTGGCCGCAAGATACTTCGCGTACTCGAGTTTGGTCATCCCATCGCTGGCGAAATCCATCGAGCGTGAAACATCAAGCAGTGTCACAAAGTTCGCATTCGTGTCCGCCTCATATTCCTTTACATAAAACCGGTCGGTCCGTGCGAAGAGCCGCCAATCGATACGCCGGATATCGTCCCCGGGCATGTACGCACGGTGTTCCGCAAAATCGATTGAAAGGCCCAGAAAGGGAGACCGATGCAGACCACTGATAAATCCATCGACGACCGTACGCGCCACAAGCTCCAGATCCGATATCCGACTTAGGATCTTGGGGTCAATGAAACGTGCCCCGGGCGCGCTGGGCCGTGACCGAACCATCCGACGCTACATCCCAGACGTGGGTGTTGGGACGGACTCGAGCAGTTTGTCCACAATCTGGTCCGTCGTGACCCGCTCCGACTCCGCCACGAAGTTGCGGAGAATGCGATGCCGCAACACCGGACGCGCAAGCGCGCGAATGTCCTCGAATGTCACGTGTACGCGACCAAGCATCAATGCACGGGCCTTGCCGCCGAGCACCAAGTATTGGGCGGCGCGGACACTGGCACCGTACGAGACCCAATCCTTGATGAAGGCCGGTGGGTTGGCCCCTTCGGGTCGCGACAAACGCACAAGATTGAGTGCGTAACGCATCACGGAATCCGAGACTGGTACCTTGCGGACCACCCGCTGAAACGCCACGAGATCTTCACCTCGCACGGTGTGTTCGAATTGGTGTTCTTGAATCGAGGTGGTTGAACGAACAACTTCCAGCTCATCTTCCTCCGGAAGATGCTCTATCACAATCTCAAACATGAAACGGTCGAGTTGCGCTTCCGGCAACGGATACGTGCCTTCCAACTCTATCGGGTTTTGCGTTGCAAAAACGAAAAACGGCTCATCCAGCGTATACGTACGGCCCTGGACGGTGACCCGGTGTTCTTGCATCGCTTCTAACAACGCGGCTTGTGTTTTTGGCGGGGTTCGGTTGATCTCATCTGCCAGTACAATGTTCGCAAACACCGGCCCCGGCATAAACACCATTTGTCGTCGTCCGGTCTTAGGATCTTCTTGGACAAGATCAGTGCCGGTTATGTCTGAAGGCATGAGGTCGGGTGTGAATTGAATCCGCGAATACTTTAGATCCAACACCTGAGCAATCGTGTGGATGAGAAGTGTCTTCGCCAACCCGGGGACACCTACGATAAGACTGTTGCCACCCACGAACAAAGACAGCAAGACGAGTTCAACGACTTCCTCTTGCCCGACGATCAACTTACCGATCTCGTCGCGTATTTGATCGCGGCCAAGTTTGAGACGTTCCGCTACAGCGATATCATCCGGTGCCTCCAGAGCCACCGTTTCCTTTGTGGTCGTCGTCTCCACCCGTTTCCCCTGTCGTTGAAAGTTTACAAAGCCAGCAACATCACCGAGTCATGGCGTACATCACATAGTTGACACCCAATTTGTACGCTTCGTTAGAAAGATCGATGGGTACCCAACCCGTGTCAGAAAACTCCCAATAGTCGCCGATGTCATTGTTGTAGTTCGCGATCATCAAAAGGCGGCTCTCGGGATCGTTGTCCTCAAACAACCCCCAAAACTCCGGGCGACCACGACCGTACGGATGGACAAACTCATCGAGGTCGTCTTGTTCGATCGCAAAGAACGAATTGAAGATTGGATGGGACGCGTCGAGACGTTCTAAGCGAAGTTCGGGAAACGCCTGTGCCACCTGAGACGCGAAGTTGGCCCACTGTCCTCTTCCCGCAAAATCATCGACGATGAGGAATCCGCCCTTGAGCAGGTAGTCCCGAAATCCGGTTTCTTCATCCGGCGACATCGTCCAGAACCCTGGTTCTGACAAATACGCGATTGGGTAGTTGAACAGTTCGGGATCATTGAACATGAGGATGTTACTTGCATCCGGACGCATCTCCACGTTCGTCAACTCATTCACGATTTTTGAGAAATTGCGTTCGGCGCGCGGGTAGTCGTGGGCCCACCCTGGGTTGCCACGTCCAAACCGCCCGCTGAAACCCTCTTCGTAGCGGATACGCACGAAGGTAAAGTCGATTCCGTATGGTACGTTAAAAGCCTTGTAGTCGGTTGGTGTGCTCTCCCCGCGGTCTCCACGCCCGCGCCGTTGCCCGGCCACCGGCATCGCGGAGACGGTGACGAGTAGCAACATCAACACAGCGCGTATGATCATGCGGCATCCTCCAACGCCTCTGAGCGCAACCGCTCCCGGATGTCCAGGAGCAAGTCCTGCGCCGCTTCGTAATTCGGGGCCCGCTCAAGCGTACGCAAAATCTCCCGGCGGGCCGCCCGGACATTGCCCGACCGATACAGCGCAAGCGCCAGTCGGTAACGTGCCTCCGTAATGTCCACTGGACCCAGCGCAACGACAACGCTGCGTTCCTTGACCGCAGTCAACCAATCATCCGACTGTTCGAGAAGACCCGCCAACCGTTGATGATCTTCTATCGCGAACGGGTCCACAAACTGGGCGCGGCCGAGCGCGTCGGCGGCACCAGCAAGGTCACCGACAGATTCCCGCAGATCCGCCAACGCAAGATAGGCCCTATGGTCGTTCGCGTTGAGTCGTGTGAGAGTGCCGAGTTGATCGATAGCCTCTGTGACCCGCCCCTCTTCCTTATATATCTGTGCGAGATACCAGTACGGACTATCCGGCTCGGCAAACTCGGGGAACAGGTCTCTTGCCTTTTCGAAAAATGGCGCAGCTTCAGCCGTCCTCCCGGCTTCGTACAGTAACCGGGCCGCCCGGATTTGCGCCGGGAAGTTGCCCGGCTGAACCCTGGCGAGATTCACTGACGCGTCTGCTCCACCACTGCCCGCACCCGGGTTCCAGTCACCCAAGGCTGTAACCACCGCTTCGAACCTGTCTTTCATGAAGCGTTTGAATGCACGGTCGAACTGCCGCATGCTCATGCCGACGACGTCTCCGATGACCTCGCTACTGCTCTTACCGCCCGCGTATCCCTGCAGCATCCGTGTCAACGCGCTTGCACCGCCCTCCCCGGCAACGAACTCGCAAACGAGTGATGCTTGATAGTAGGAATGAATGATCTGATTGGGGTACGTCGGGCGCACGAATCCGTTATTCAACTCACTCACATCGAGCAACTGTTCGTCCCGCAGCGCGATGAGGAAACTTACCGAAGCATCGTCCCCCCACCCCTCCCGTGCCTGCCGTTCTTCGTAAACGGCGAGGCCTTCACTAAACCACCTTGGAACCTTGTGACCCGTCAGGCCGAGATGAAACGAATGTGCAATTTCGTGCCACAACGTCGAGCCCCAATTAAACTCTCCGCGACGACGAGCCGACGGCGAGTCCATCGCAATGACACGACCGAATGACACGCCAAGTGCGCCCACACCGGCTAGGCCAACGGTACGAACCGAAAAATCGGCGTGGCG
>JAZDDD010000733.1:0-2216 GCA_036679545.1 Gemmatimonadota bacterium
GGTTTGATCTTTATCAACGATGGCTGGCGGAGACGGTAAAAGCACTGAGAGGTGAGGGTGTGTCAGAGGATACCGCGCCACCCGAGGTTGTGCTGGATGGCCCCTCGCATTTACCGGATGTGTTTGTCTCCGACGAAGATGCGAAACTCGCCATTTATCGGCGATTGTCTCAGATCGATGCATTGGGTGAGATCGTTGAGTTGCGTGAGGAATTGCGTGATCGTTTCGGCGAGCTTCCTCCTGAGGCGGATCGACTCCTGATCGTTTTTGAGTTGCGTGTTCTGGGAGCCAAGTTGGGGTTGAGGACGATCATCGTCAGTGGCAATGAGGCACGGATCCGGTTCCGCGAAGGGACGGCACCCAGCATGTCGGGACTCAACGCGGCGTTGGACGAGGTGCAGTTCGCTGCCGAGGTGCGGCAGATCGTACCGCTCTCGCTGCGCTTGCGTCGTTTGGGTGGGCTCGAGGTTGGTCCCGGTCTGGTGCGCGCGCTCGGCGCCGCGCTTGATCGACGCAGTGCTACCACGGCATCTGCCTAGCACCAACGGGTGCAAGCAGGAAAAGGGCGCTTGGTGGGGCTTGGAAGACCCTACCGGTGGTATGAGATTACATGGCTGGGCCGGATGGCCGTCCCAGCGGGCAAAACATCACGATTGACGAAGCGAGAAAACGATATGTCGTACCGAGTTATAGCCGGGTTGGTGTTCGCGGGTAGTCTCACGCAACCCGCTTCGGCGCAAAACTACCAACCGATCGATCGCATCGCGGCGGTGGTTGGCGACGTTGCCATTCCGCAGTCGAAGATCGAAGAAAATCTTTTGAGTCTACGATCACGGGCCGACTTTCCCACTGACCCAGAGGGGATCGGCGAACTCCGCCAGCGGATTCTGGACGCCCTTGTCGAGGACCAGTTGATGGTGGCTGCAGCAGAGGCCGACACATCTGTGAGTGTCACCGAGGAACAAGTCGCGCAAGCTGTGGAAGAACGATTGCGTGATTTTCGTAACCGCATGACGCCGACGGAATACGAACGGGCGCTGCAACAATCTGGTATTGGCACGCCTGACGAACACCGCCGTATGCTGACGGAAGACCTGCGTACACAGATGTTGCGGTCCACGCTCGAGCAGTTTCTTTCGCAGACACAGCAGCTGCAGCCCATCCCGCCAACGGAGTCGGAGATGCGAGAGCACTTCGAACGTCAGCGGGAGGACGGGCAATTAGGGGAGCGCCCACCGACGGTGAGCTTCCGCCAGCTCGTCATACCCCCGGTGGCCGACTCCAGCGCCATCCGCTCCGCGTTTGCGAAAGCCGATTCGCTGTTACAGCTGCTTCTCGCCGACTCGGCGGATTTCGCGGCGGCGGCGGCTGAGCACTCGACTGATCCGACGACGAAAAATGTAGGTGGCTCACTGGGTTGGTTCCGGCGTGGACAAATGGTCCCAGCGTTCGAACAGGCTGCGTTCCGGCTTCGTCCGGGCCAAATAGCCCCGCGACCCATCATTACTCCGTTCGGGTTCCATATTCTTCAGGTCCAACGTACCGAGGCAGCCGAAATCGAAGCGCGGCACATATTGCTCACACCCGAGATTACTGACGAAAACCGAGCGACGGCCCAATCGCTTGCCGACTCGATCATCGATGCGTTGCGTGACGGCACGGACTTCGACTCGTTAGTACGGGCGTTTCATGACGATGAGGAAGAGAGTTTGCTTGACCGGGTGTCCCGGGAGGAAGTCGAGAACGTGTATGGTGCCATCTTCGATTCGGTCTCATCCGGAGACCTCGTCGGACCTATTGCCATTGAAACACGTACAGGCGAGAAATACGCCGTGATTGTCATTGATGAGCTACTGCAAGCCGGTGAGTGGAGCTTCGATGAGTTGAGAGAACGGATTCGTTCCAACCTTGCGGAACAGAATGGTCTGAAGCGCTACGTCGATGAATTGCGCCGTGCCACGTTTGTCGAGATTCGGATCGACCAGCGCACGTACTCTACGGGCTTTTAGGTGGGTTGGCATGGCTAAAGTTGCGATTACGCTGGGCGATCCACGTGGAATAGGGCCCGAAGTGGTAAAGATGGTGTTGGCCGAGCCGCCGATGGGTGGCGAGTTGGTGGTGATTGGTCCAGATGAACTCGTTGAGGAAATGCCCGTCGAGGGAATTGGTATTGGGAGTCTCGAAGAAGCGCGGGACGAAACCGCGCCCATCTCATC
>JAZDDD010000734.1:0-3023 GCA_036679545.1 Gemmatimonadota bacterium
AATTCTCGGACGTTACCGGGCCACGCATACCGTTCCAACATCGCGGCAGCGGCCTTGTCAAGTTCTCGGGCCGGTCGTCGCATGGTGGTGGCCATTCGATCCAGAAAGAACTCCGCCAGCGGTTGTACATCCTCAGGGCGCTCCCGCAAGGGTGATATCATGATCGGGATTACGTTGAGGCGATAGAAGAGGTCTCTGCGAAACGAACCATCCCGCACAGCAGCTTCGAGGTCGCGGTTGGTAGACGCGATGACCCGGACGTCGACCGCGATGTCCTTGATTCCCCCAACACGTTTGAACGAACGTGTTTCCAAGAACCGCAAGAGCTTAGCTTGAGCACCCGGTGGAAGATCGCCGATCTCGTCCAGTAGAACGCTGCCTCTGTCGGCAAGTTCGAGAAGTCCCTTCTTACGTTCCCGAGCATCCGTGAATGCACCACGTTCGTGACCGAACAACTCAGACTCCAAGAGTGTTTCGGGTAAAGCCGTACAGTTGATCTCGAGAAAGGGATGATCTGCCCGATCACTCTTTGCATGGATAGCCTGTGCCACAACCTCCTTCCCAACGCCACTTTCTCCACGCAGGAGTACCGTGGCGGATTCACTGGCTCCCACCTTCCCGATGATTTCGATCAGTTTTCGCATTGCGGCGGAACGTCCGACAATTTCCACGTGCGCAATCCGCCAACCGGCCTGGCGCCGCAACCCTGACACCGTCCTCTTCAACGATCGCGCCTCAAGCGCCTTCGTTAATGTCGCAACGAGAATTTCAGTTTTGGGCGGCTTCTCGAGAAAGTGAAACGCACCAGCCTTCACCGCGTTGACCGCGGTACTGATGTCGCCGTGCGCACTCAACATTATGACGGCCACATCCGGATCCGTCTCGACGAACCCCTTCAGCAATGTCATGCCATCGCCGTCCGGCAATTTCAGATCCAAAATAGCGGCATGTATCTCACCGCCCTCAAAGGCCGACCGCGCTGCGGCAGCCGAATCTGCCAGTATGACGTCGAACCCTTCGTCTTCCAATACCGCTTCGATGTACTGTCGGATCAACAACTCGTCGTCCACGACGAGTACGCGCGTCTTCCCCATCATTCACCTACCGTTTTCAATGACCGGCAAAAGCACCACAAAGGTGGCTCCACCACCGGGTGTGCTTTCTACCCACATCGTGCCGCCGTGTCGACCGACTATCTGTTGCGATATGGATAAACCCAATCCCGTCCCTTGATGCTTTGTCGTGAAAAACGGGCGAAAGATATCCTGCAGCTTGTCTTCAGGTACCCCCACACCGTGGTCTAGCACTCGCACTTCGATCCCGACACTTCTGGTTACAAGTTCAACTCTCAGTTCTCCAGCCGGAGAGGTCACATCTACCCCGTTGAGTAACAGATTGACCAAGACCTGAACAATCAACTCGGGATCGGCGTGGACGAAGAGTTGTTGTTCCTGCTTACTCGCCACCAATGTGACACCAGCCTTCTCCGCGGTGGCTTGCACAACACGCATTGCACGTGCAACTACCCCGATCAAGTCCACCTTAATGAGTCGTAGTTCTGGGGGACGCGCATACTCCAAAAGTTGTGTTGTCGTTGACTCAATTCTATGTAATTGGGCCCGAGCCTCGTCAATGATAGGCGCAGTTGCGTCAGCATCTTTTAACTTACGTCGAACGATCTCCAACGCACCAATCACCCCCGTCAGCGGATTGCGAATTTCATGTGCAACCCCGCTCGCCAATTCGCCGACCGTTGCCAGTTGTTGGGCGCGTTCGAGTTCTCGATCGTGCAACTGCTCCACTTCGGCTCGCGAACGTCGGAGTCGATCGGCCATTGCCTGAAACGATTCGATCAGCGACTGTGTCTCCGCCACGCCACGATGAACGATGGTATCGTACGACCCGGTCTTGCCGAAGGTCGCGGTTGCCGCCGACAGTTCACGTAAGGGTGTGGTGACATGACGGGATGCAACGTGACCTGCCGCAACAATCAACAACACCAGTGCCGTGCAACCCCCGGCAACGAGCAACAGGAGGTTGTTCACAGGAGCCAACACGATGGAAAGCGGCAATGCCGTCACCATCGTCCAATTGAGTTCAGGTAACGCCGTAGCAAACCCGAGGGCCGGATTCTTTTCGATATTCGTTCGTACGACCTCGGGACCCGCCGTGGCCACACTCAATATGGCTCGAAGACCATCCCCCGCGTGAGCGTGGGAAACGAAGATCGTGTGGCCTTGACTGTCAAACAACCCCAACTCGACACCACCTAACACATGGAGGGGGATATCGAAATTCCGAGCGAAATCTGCCGAGCGAACATGACCTTGCAACCAGCGTGTCCAATCACCCAGGACCAACGGAACGGTCAGCAAGTACGCAATCGCGGAGTCCGCATCGATATGAAGCGCGACGCCAGTCACAACGTCGTGAAATCCGTCTTCCGGCCAATTGGCATCGGTTTCTCGCAACGCGACGTCAGCGATCCTGGCTCCCTGCGGGCCAAGAATGCGGAGCCCGTCAAAAACGCCGTCGGTCGCCAGGCCGCCCGCGAGCAGCCCGCTTACGTCCGCGTTGCGATCTCTCGCCATGATCGGCGCGACCTGACCCGCAATGGTACGTAGAATAAGCTGCTCACGTCGCAGTTCTGTCTGGAGATAGGATGCTTGCCGATTGGCCAGCTCACTGAGCGCCGTTTCTGATCGAGAGATGATCGTCCTACGACTTACCGAGTACCCGAACCCCGCAACCAGCACGACCGGCACGGCACCGAAGAGTAAGAGCAGGAGCAGAAGCTGCGTCTGAAGTCGCGGCCGGGCTGAAGGCCTATCGTTCAAACCTTTACACCCCGCAACCTGAGTGCGTTGCCAACCACCGATACCGAACTGAAACTCATGGCCGCGGCGGCAATAATCGGACTGAGCAGAATGCCGAAAAGCGGATACAGCACCCCGGCGGCCACCGGAACACCCAGACTATTGTAAATAAACGCGAAAAAGAGATTTTGCCGAATATTTCGCATG
>JAZDDD010000735.1:0-4894 GCA_036679545.1 Gemmatimonadota bacterium
TCCTCCTGAACGGATATAACACGTCTCCACATCGGCCACTTCATTTTGACCGATGTCTAGAAAATGTGACGACATAAGGCGTTTGGATTAATGACCTGCGACCCGCAATGTGTTACCACTGTCCGCATGTTGTTGATCTAACATAATGCGGACAGCGGGTAGCGGGTCGCGTATCAATAAATAAAGCCCTCCCATGAACACACCGGCGACATCGGCCCCAACCAATTGATGCTCGTCCCTAGCCAATCCATCCCCGGATTTCCAATCGGCGCCCCTGGCGGCGCATTGACCGGTGCGACCTGTTCGAATGGTGTACCGGGTCGTTGTATGAAACGCTCGATGTCTTGTGCGAGCAACGCAAAGTGGGCGCCATCTGCCTCGGTTGCTTCGTGTGTCCATCCGACGGCCATTTCGCCTTGGCGTCGCAACTTCATGGTCGCGACCGCGCGTACTTGTGCCATGCCTGCGTTGCTTGCCAGGTTCATTAAACCGTCGATCACGACGCGTTGAACGGCGCGTTTCACCTCCGCCTCGTATCCTGTGTTGGTGGGCGCATCAAAGCTCGCGGTCATGAGAGCGTCGATTACTTCCTCCAAACTCGGCAGCGCATGGTCTATGACATGTTGCTCGACAATACGGGCAGCCCGTTGCGTGTTCAGCACGTGTGCCACAGTATGGCGTGCCGCGACGACGGCGGGTGTAATGGCGTCGAATGTTGAACCCGTGTTGCGGGGAAACAACTCGCGGCTGCGGCGGTATCCAGCTGGTCGTGGCGGGATTCGCTGCACAATCTTGTCGGGCAATACGAGTTGATTCGGTTGAATCGTGTTCATTAGTGCGTTCAATGCGGCCCGTTGTTCGTTTGCTGGGACACGGCGAAATGGCTCGCGTCCATCCCCGCGCATTGCGTAGATATAGTGCAGCCCACCTAACGCAGAGGCGGTCGCCTCTACCTGGTAGCGATGGTGCATGTACAACGGTACAAGAACCTCTTCCATGGTGGCGAGTGGCATACCACGCTTGATGGCGTTGTCGCCGAACCGATCGAGCGCGGCCTCGCGAACATCCATCATCCTGTTGAGTTCAGCGGCTGGATCGGTGCCGTTGGACCATTGATCTACTCTGGGATTTGCGCTGACGTCTTGATTCGTCATGTAGCGAACATCACGCTCCCATGCTTCATCTAATATTCCTTCGAGCGCGTGCTTCTCGTCAGTGCCGTTGGGGAAGTCCTGATAGCCGTATGTAATGGCGGTCTTGTCCCATTCGCCAATGTCTTCGTCGTATACCGCTGAGTAGTCAAACTCGCCGTTGGGCTGCAACGTGATCAACGGATGAGGGTAGTCAAGCACTGAGATTCGCCCGGCGTGCGAATCATAGTAGTTGTGTCCCAACCCCAACGTGTGCCCAATCTCGTGTGCCGACAGCTGTCGAATTCGTGCCAACGCCCACTCCGCCAGTTCGGGTGGTGTTTCGTCACCGCTGGTGTAAGGCGACAAAAGACCTTCTGCAATCATGTAGTCCTGCCGTATACGGAGTGAGCCAAGCGTTACCACGCCTTTGATGATTTCGCCCGTGCGTGGGTCGGTCACGGAACCACCGGTGCTCCATCCACGTGTCGAGCGATGCACCCAGTTAATGACGTTGTATCGAACATCCAATGAACTCACGTTTTCCGGCCGAATCTCCACGCGAAACGCATTGCGGTACCCGGCCGCTTCAAACGCTTGGTTCCACCATCGCGCACCGTCTAGCAGAGCGGACCGGACCGGCTCTGGTGTGCCAGGATCCAAGTAATAGACGATTGGTTCCACTGGGTCGCTGATGGCGGCACTTGGATCAACTTTTTCCAACCGATGTCTTCGAATAAGCCGTTGGACCATGGGCTCGCCGAGTGGTGTGGAGTAGTCACCGTAGGAGATGGCACCGTAACCGGATCGTGGGTCGTGTCGTCGGGGTGTGTAGTTGTTGTCAGGTAGTTCGACAAACGAATGGTGCATCCGGATGCTGGCTGCTTCGCCTGATGCAGCGACTTGCGACACTCCCTCGAAGTTTCCGTCTCTGCGAAAACCGCCGAATCCTCCGCCCTCACCGCCGGGCTGTCGTACAAAAGTCAACTCCGCTTCCATCTCCGTGTTCTTTGGAAACCCCATCGTCATCGGCATATACACGCTGCTGCGCCCCGTGTCGAGTCGGTACGTACCCGGGCGCATCCGTTGAGCGAGGTTGGTAACGTCGCGGATCAAGAAATTCGTCAAATCTACGAGGACACGATCGCCGGTTTGCGCCGCTGCCGTGAATCCCCATAGTACCGAACGGGCAAACGCGTCCCGCACGGCCGTCACTTCAGCGGCATTGTCGGTCGAAGCGCGGAAGCGATAGTTGGGCTGCGCCATTAATATCTTGCGACCGACACGTTGGAACTCGACGATGCGCGAACCCTGCAACTGGCCTCTGTTGATCCCAATATCGTTGGATCCAAGACCGGCCCCAATACCGTTGATGTGCAGGATCTCCGTGTCGAATTTGTCGATCTCCATCCATAGTGTTCCCAGGTCCGTGTCCCAGTACATCGGGAAGTAACCTGCAATTCGTTGCATCCCTTCCGTCTTCTCCTCAATCGAAGGCAACGCGTCCTGGTTGTCTCCGCCGCCTCGCCCCTGTGCCGTTGTGGTGGTGACGTTGAGCACAGCGCTCGATATCGCGAGCACGGAGGCCAGGGATATTCGCCGGAGTTTGACCATTTGGACCTCTAGTAAGAAGGTGTGGGTTCTGGGTTCAGGTCGACAAAGTTGAGTCTTTTTGCGATCGTCCGACAGCCCGGGGAGATATCTCGTGGCCCTCACGAAGACCCAGATTGGCCCGCATATTATGCCCCGCGGTTGAACGGCGGACGGCGAACGGCGAAGGTCGAACGGCGAACGTCGAACGTCGAACGTTGATGTTGATGTTGAACGTTGATGTTGAACGTTGAGTGTTGAGTGTTGAGCGTTGAATGTTGTAATCCCTTTTCACCTGAGGAGTACAAAGTGTTCAAAGAGTTCAAGGAATTCGCGATGCGGGGTAATGTGATGGACATGGCTGTCGGTATCATTATCGGTGGTGCGTTTGGGACTATCGTGAAGTCGTTGGTCTCCGATGTTATCATGCCCCCCATCGGTTTGTTGTTGGGCAACGTGCAGTTCAGCGACCTCTTCATGACGCTGACTGAGGGTGCGACTCCTGGCCCTTATGCAACTCTTGCCGCTGCCCAAGACGCCGGAGCTGTTACCATCAACTACGGTGTTTTCATTGATAACATCGTCAGCTTTCTGATTGTAGCATTCGCTGTGTTCATGTTGGTTAGGTCAATTAACAACCTCAAGAAGTCCGAAGAAACCGCTCCCCCTCCGCCTGACAAGAAAGACTGTCCATTTTGCATGTCTACGGTTGCGATCAAAGCCACTCGTTGTCCCAACTGCACGTCAGAGTTGGCTGCCTAGCCATCGAATAGTCGGTTTTCCGACGGTCCCGCCGGCTCGGCGGGATCATTGGCAATGTGGTCCCTGAACCGCGATGAGCGTGACCACAGTCACCTCGCCTGGCACCCTATCTGCATATCGTATTGGTCCTTAGAAGCGTAGGAGCCACGGCTTCGGCGCGGGGAGCCGGCGTCGCCGGTTGTGGTCAGTTTCCTGGGACCAGTCGATGCGGATTTAACGGAGCTCCTTAGCACGCATGGGTGTTTTTTTTGTTGCTTTCGCCAGTCTTACACAGGCGTCACTGATGACTTCACCGAGCGATTCACTGCCACACGATCTCAGCGGGCCCCAGGTCCAGTGGTCCTTTGATCGCAGTTCGATCAATGCGGTTACGGCGGCAACTGTGCCGACCCTGGTGGGCGTTTTTGTTCCTGACACGGTTCAGGACCAGGAGATCTTCGAGTACAGTGATGCGTACTACAGCAGGCTCGATTTACATCGCAAAGCGAGCTACACCATGTTGCCATTGTTCATGCTGCAATACATCGCAGGGGAACAGTTGCTCACAAAGGGAAGATTCGCGCCAGGTTGGGCCAAGACTACACATACGCCGCTTGCTATTGGAGTGGGAGGGTTGTTTCTCGTCAACACAGTAACCGGTGCCATGAACCTATCCGAGAGCGCGCGAGATCCAAATGGTAGGACACGGCGGACGCTGCACGCGCTGATGATGTTCGCGGCTGATGTTGGGTTTGCGTTTTCTGGATTCTTGGCTCCATCCACGAATTCTGTAGAACAACGGTTAGCCGTTGGTGACACGAGCTGGACACCTCATAAGTATGTGGCGGTCTCGTCTATGGGAATTGCAGTGGCGGGTTGGTTGCTCATGGTGCTCTGGAACGGGTGAGGATGATGCTTGTCGATCAACTCGTTGCTGTTGCCGATCCATGGGCCATGTTTTACAACAACAGTCTTTTTGCGCAGACTGCCGTTACATTCGGGCATTTTGGAGGCATGGTTGTATCGGGTGGATTGGCGCTTGCTGCCGATCGGTCTGCAATCGGTGCGGTAAAGGCCACGGTCGAGGACAAACGACGCTATTTGCGCGTTGCAGCCGGTGTACACAAGTGGGTGATTTTTGGTCTCTTCCTTACGATCGTCAGCGGTGTGCTCATGTTAGGTGCTGACCTTGAGATCTTTATCGCCTCCCCCGCGTTTTGGTTGAAGATGAGCTTAGTCGGTGCCCTGTTGTTGAACGGGATGCTTATTGTTCGCCAAGAACACAAGCTCACCAAGACCCACCCCCTTGTGAGTCGGCATTGGCGTCGGCTCAGGTCATTTGCACTGACAAGTCTAGTACTCTGGCTCGCCGTTATTCTTGCTGGCGTGACAATGACGAATATTTGAAGATGCACAAGAAGCACGATTGTTCG
>JAZDDD010000736.1:0-18459 GCA_036679545.1 Gemmatimonadota bacterium
CTCGAAGACGTCCCACGTATCGGATGCTTGGTAGGTTGAAAAATCGCTGTGAGAAATCTTTCCGGCATCGTGTGCCCGTCTCACGACATACTGATGAGCGTATCGTGCATAGCAATACGTACACCCAAACTCGCATCCGACATACGGGTTGATGGACCAGAAGCCCATTCCCGTACTTTCCGGTGAGTTGATCACCGATTTCACTTTGTGTTCGACGAACGTTGCCCCCCGGAGGCGTCTATCCAATACCAGAAGCTCCGGTTGTTTCCGTTCCCGCACAAAGAGGTCGGCCTGTGGCCGAATCGTGGTTACTGCTCTAACCACAACGGCCCCAACCACACATGAGACAGAGGTAACAACCAGAAGCCGGATAGACAGAACCGCCGCAATCGGGGCAGTAAAGCGTCAGCCGGCCAGACCCCTCCTTACATGTGTGTTTGGGTTTGTGTGGGCGATAACGGGTGGGTCGCAGCTTCGGAATATATTCGGTCATGGTTTACCGAATATATCCCGAAATAGCATCTGAGCAAGGGATTTTAAGTCGTTATTTGACAGCGACTTACAGATACATCACAAAACTGACATAAGAAGGGGGTCATCGACTGAAGAACCGTGGCATCGCTATCTTCACAGCTCACAACAAGTTGGCGCCTGGGGTCATGATCACAACCATACCCATCTCGATCGAAACTGATGTAGCCGCACTTACGGATGGCATAATCGCTATCCGTGGTCTGCTGCGATACGATGGTTCACGGGTTGAAATCGAATACCAAACGAGCGCCGACAGCATGAAGTACTCAAAAGCCAAGACGATCGGTTTTGACCTCACAGATGTTCAGCGGATTGACTACCGAAAGGGCTTCTTCAACAGTCGCATCACCTTTCACACCACGAGCATCACCTACTTCCAGGGTATGCCTGGTGCGGATGGCGAAAAACTCGCTGTTCGCATTCCTCGCAAGTACCGAGTAATGGCCCGACAACTTGCTTGGGAACTTCAAACAACGGTGGAAGACCGGAAACTGCAACGAATTCCCGAGAATCCCTAACCACCCCCTTGCCGTTCGTTACAGTCATGTCATCTTGTCACGGATTTCGTGACTTACTCTTGATGTTGACCGCGTGACCCACCCAGCCTCCTCGCCGCCTCAGTCTAGCGAGCGAACATCCGCCCAGCAGTTAGCGCTGCAAACAGCCACCGTACTGGCGCTGCTCTTTATCTTTCTCATGGGTGTCAATGGTCTGGGTGACGGTTTTAAATCCCTGAGCAGCGGGCTCTTAGACAGGTTTTTCGGGGCTACATCGAACCCGTTTGTGTCTTTGATGGTTGGTATTCTCGCCACGACGCTCGTGCAGAGTTCTTCAGTCACCACGTCGCTCATCGTTGCGTTGGTGGCGGCCCCAGACAACCCGCTCCCGATCGCCAATGCCGTCCCTATGATTATGGGGGCCAACATTGGGACAACGGTTACGAACACCGTTGTGTCGTTGGCACATATGGGCCGACCAGATGAATTTCGGCGTGCATTCTCGGTTGCCACTTGCCACGACTTTTTCAATTACATGACTGTGCTGGTACTTCTGCCGCTGGAGTTGTTGACAGGATATTTGAGACGCTCCGCCGAAGCGCTCACATTCTTGGTCACTGGTTTTCAGGGTGCTGATTACGATAGTCCCATCAAGGGGATCATCAAGGCTGCGGTAATTCCTATCAAGTCGGGTATTGCTTTCGTTGCATCCTCGGAACGCGCGCAAGCGATCATGCTCATTATCGTGTCGGCGATTCTGATATTTGGCGCGTTGCTTTCTCTTGTAAAAGTCATGCGTTCGGCGATGCGGGCACGTGTTGAGAGGCTGGTATCCCGGTCACTTGGCAAGAAGGCTCTTGTGGCGATGGTGGCCGGTTTGATCGTCACCGTGATGGTTCAATCCAGTTCGATCACGACATCGCTATTGGTACCGTTGGCGGGCGCTGGCGTCCTCACTATTCGTCAGGCGTTTCCTGTGACTATTGGGGCCAATATCGGCACGACCGTGACTGCTTTCCTCGCCGCGCTGGCAGCAACCGGAGCCAACGCACAGGCGGGCATAACCATCGCATTAGTCCACCTGTTATTCAATATTTCGGGAACCGTTTTGATCTACCCAATTCCGATGATTCGCAATCTCCCGATACGTGCCGCACAAAAACTCGCCGACTTGGCCGTTCGTTCTCGGCTGTTGGCACTCCTCTACGTTGCATCATTGTTCTATCTGTTGCCGGCAGTGTTCGCGTTGCTGAACGCTGGCAGTTAACAGGAGGTAAAACAGATGATAAAGGAACTTCTCAGCATCTTTCGCTCTGGCAATCCGTTGCAAGAACTGGCGGATCGGTTCACAAAGATCATGGACCTCGCCGAGGCGGTGACACTCGAAGCGGGCAACGTGTACTTTGGTGAAAAACCGACAACTCCTGAGCAACGGACGGCCATTCATAAACAAGACGTCAAGGTAAACAAACTCGAGCGCAAGATCCGGAAAAACGTGATTGCCCATCTGACTATTTCGGGCAACGCGGTTGATTTGCCTTACGGACTCCTGCTGATGAGTCTGGTAAAAGATGTTGAGAGGATCGGTGACTACGCAAAGAATCTCTATGAAGTCGCCGAAATTGTGGAGACGGGTTTGCCGGATGATGATATCGTAGCCGAACTCAAAGAAATTCGCGTGGGCGTGGAGGGGATGTTTCGTGAAGCGGGTGAAGTATTTTCTCAATCCAACCGAGAAGGAGCCATCGATCTAATCAATCAGGGTCGAGACCTCGCGCATCGATGCGATAACCTCATCAATCGAATCGCGCGAAGCGAATACCATGCGGGTGCTACCACGGCCACTGTCCTCGGCACTCGGTATTACAAACGCATTGGCGGCCACTTGTTGAACATCCTCTCCGCCGTCGTGATGCCGTTACACAAGTTGGACTACTATGACGAGGACGAACTGCCGAAAGACGTTGGCCAGTAGCTCCTTCTGGGCGGCGGATTCGACGATGTAGACGATCGACTCTATCAGGTCTGGTTCACGTTCTGCCTTGAATGTATCGAAAGATTGTTCACTGACCCATCTCCAAAGAGTGCGGCCTCAATTTGTACGTCGAGCACACCGCACGGCTTTCGTCGATATGTGAGCGACCACTCCTCGAACCCCTTTGTTACGCCGGGCAGTTGCATGACCTCGCGTAGCGTCGATTCAGCGCCTACCGGAACGCCGATTTGAACTGCCTGTAGGACTCTGTCGAGGATCTCCAACCTATCAAACCGTCGAGCTTTGCTCGCGCCACGAGCGCGTTCAATGATTCGTTTTGTTAGGTAGCGTACGTGGTGGTTGGTAGGACCTCTCGTTGCCGCGGCCAATCGCCGGCGAATTGCCTCTTCGCACACCTTTCTGAGCGATCGTGACGGTAGGGCTGTGGTGGGTTCAGATCCAAACAACAGTTCCAGTATCTTACATATCTGTTCGAGATCAGTAATCAGCTCGCCGTTTCCGGCCGCGACGACTATGTCGTACGTTGTGCCGGTCGTAAGTGTCCATTGCACGGCGTAAACTGCGACGGCCGGCCCACGCACAACCGCAAAGCATGGTTCGCTTGCGACGGTTAACTTTGCATTCCGGATAATGTGTTCTCGCATATCCAAAGCATGGTTGATCACGCGTGCGCGCCCAACATCGCTCGTAGTGGGGACACCCAGTTGGAGTTGATATTGTAACTTTGTCGCAATGCGATGACACAGACCGAGTCGTTTCTCGATTGCTGGTGGCGGAATAAACCAGTGTACGGTGACCTCGTTGAAATGGGTTCCCATGCGGCTGATCCGACCGAGTCTCTGTTGCAGGCGAAGTGAGGTCCACGGTAAATCGTAGTGGACGACTGCATCGGCGTCCTGAAGATTGACACCTTCGCTCAACACATCAGTTGTGACCAATACGTTGGTAAACAATCTTTTCGGTAACGGCGCCATGTGATTTGCTTCGGGCGCGAAGAGCTGAATGGCGTCGATAAGTGGTACACGCCCCGACGATATGCGCGCTTGTCCGGACGCAACCAGAATCAACTTGCTCCACTTGAGACGGCGTGCGATAAGGTTTGCGGTAGGAACAGCGTTGACAAAAACAACCGTCTTCCGACTCTGACGTGTTTCGAGATAGCGTACGAGACATTCCAGCTTTGGACTGCAGCTTAGCACGTTGCCAGACAATATCTTGATAAGCCGGTTGATCCGACCCAACTCGATCTCGAGACGCGTGACATCCAGGCGGGCATGGCCGTTTTCGGCCAACAGCAATGTGATGTCAAGTTGCTGGTCGTCCATGTCGAACACGCTCCGCACGTCGCGACGACTCATTGCAGAACCACAACGCGCGGCATCCAAGGCGTGATGGATGTAGGTGCGATGCCGACGGACGGTGCTCAGTAGGGCGTGTACCGACGAGTGCAGTCGGTAAAAGAGGTGCAAGCGCAATAGTTGGCGGGCTTCTTGACTATTGAACGCGGGGAACTCCAAACCATCTATGGCACCTACCACATTTGGTAGTTGTGTGTCCTCCAGAGGCGCAAAGGCTTCGACCGGTGCGTCTTTACTGATTGGAATTGCCGATCCGGATATGCCGGCGGCCTCCGCACTTCGGGCCGTCATCAATGGGCTGATATACTTGAGTAGCGGTTTCTGCGGTTTTTCCCGGAGGGCGGCTTCCAGCGATGAGATTCCATGTATCGCCAGGCCATGATCCGGCAGGAACAACCGAAGGAGGTGCAGGAGGTCATTCGGATTGTTAACAACCGGCGTAGCCGTAACCAACAAGACGTGTGCATTGGCGACGACTTGAGACAGCGTCTGGTAACGAATGGTGTGCGGATTTCGAAACCGATGCGCTTCGTCAACTACGACCAGGTCGAATTTGGGCGTTGGGCTTGTACCTCTACTGAACACCTCGTGAGATACGATCGTTGGTGCGACTCCTACGGCCCGAGCGGCTAGTTGCCATTGGTGTACGATGGACGCGGGCACCGCAACGAGAACGTCTCGAAATTCCTTCGCAACGCCAAGTGCGACATACGTTTTGCCCAGTCCCACGCTGTCACAGAGCAATGCACCTCCGTAAACCCGTAAAGCGGATAACGTGCGTGTGTACGCATCGAGTTGATGTCGATGGAGGAACGTGGGAGGGGTGGAGCCCGCTTGCGCTCCGCGAAACGAACTTTGCAGGATTGCTGCCACAACCCGAGGCTCAGCACGTTGTCCAAGTTGTAGTCTCCACTTGATAGGCTCGTGTACCTGAACCAAATCATCGGCCGTCACGATTGCAGACGCCGGCAAGTGCTCTGCGTGTACTTTTGGAGAGACCGAAACAGTCCGCGACGGTTTCGTCCAACTCCGCTTGGTTGAAGTTTTTGTCATGGTGGGCAGATCGACTCATCTTGACCAAGGTTGGCCATGTTTGATTGACGGGCGGAATGGGTACATCGTTCGCAACTCGGGCGTTCATTCGTCGATACCCTCCTCGTGCTTCGTCACCGCAAAGCGTTAGTAAGGCTGTCGTCCAAGTCGTGTTCATAACGGCCGTCAACACGAAAGCAGTTTCATTGTTCGGCGCGCAGGCTACATAGCAGGAGTTCAGTGGTATGGCATTGGGATATTGTGTTTCGCTCAAAACGGCGGCCGCGGATTTTTTTACGATGTCCGACCAGATAACACAGTCGGAGCGAGTCGTGGCGGACGTTCTATAAACGGTCCAGAGTGGACCGCCAATGTAGTCAGCTCGTTTTTCGAGACGGCGATGCCGGGCTCGAAAGTATGCGGTGGTTCGAGGAGAAAGTTTTGGGAGAGGCCGTCCATCTTTAGCATGGGTCCATACAATCAACTTCTTGGGTGCTAACCGAAAGCGAGAAACATCTCGCCCCATGATCACAGAGCGGATCTCGCGTGGTGCAAAGGTGTGTTGGCCGTGGTCTACGTTCAACGTCACCGAATCAGGTGTTCGACTCTTGAGTGTCCCGATGAAGATAGGGTTGGCTCCGGTTTTAACGCCGAGGATGGCGGGTGAGATCTGGCCCAATGGCGTACCCGCGCGCAAGAATGCACGTAACGCGTCATGAACGTCCGTCGAAGCGAGAATCCAAGGGCCAGTTTGTTGAAGTTTTTTCTGCGACACGCGTTCGTCGTTGTGGAATGTCAAACGAACGGCATGTTCTGGCCCGGGTTTTTCTTTCTTCGCCACGACGACCATGGGATAGGTGGTTGCACCGAATCGAGCCGCCTCGTCGTCCGGTAGGCGGTGGAGGTACGCCAGTGAGACGTGCTGCGATAAATGCCGACGCGCGCGCTCGGCATATCCGGCCGTTGCGAGTTTACTTGGTAACAAGAATCCGATTGCGCCGCCAGGGCGTGTGATCTCCAGCGCACGTTCCGTGAACGCGATAGACAGGTCGGGAAGATGTTGGAAGCCGGTCTTGCCGCTACTTCGCCACCATGAGAACCGATCCTTTAGACGATCACGATCTCCGGTTTTGAGCCTTTCCGCCCGGACCCAAGGGGGATTCCCGACGACAGCCGTGAATCCGCCGTCCGCCATAATTTCAGGTGCATGCACGTCATATGAAAAAAAGGGGACCGATCCCTCACGGACGGCGGTCAATGCTTTTCGGCTGGCGTTGCGAATTGCTCGATATCTCCCGTAGGTGGTACCGCGGCGGGTCTGAAATCCGGTCCGCTTTCCGAACAAATCCTTACTTCGTGCTACGGAGACAAGGTCTCGCATCGCGGCCGAGACGGATTCAATAGATATGGTTAGTGCGGATTCGGCGGCTTGGAGTTCCGCCTTTCGCAATCTTGCCACAGCGTGTTTTCGTTCCTGGCCCCGTGCGGCGAAGAGGTGTTGTCGTTCACGTTTTACGGCTGTCACGACAGGTTTCGGAATACGTATGAAGTCGCACGATGTGCGCGCGGACCCTATGGGATCGAATAGTGAATTCCCCTGTCGAACGAACCCGTCGAGATTCGGGAGTGGTTCGATGTTTTTAATATCGTTCGTGGGATCGTCCGCAATCACCGACAACCATAAGCGCAGTTCCGCGAGACGCACGGCGGTGGCATTGAGGTCAACACCGAAGAGGTTGTACTTGAGAATTTCCCGGCGTAGCGATGTGACACGACCTGGTGGATGCGGTGCCGGGGTTAACACAAGCCGAGCCCGTGTCAAGGATTCTAACGCGACCAATAGAAAAGCCCCCGACCCGACGGCAGGATCCAACACACGCATAGCGCGCAGGGCCGACGTAGATTTTGAATCTATTTTTTGATTGAGTTCGCCAGCGATAATACATCGTGCATGATCACTTGAAAGTTCGCCAAAGTGTGCCAGCGAAGTTTCTAGTGTAGCATCTACGATTTTTCGCACGATGTTTTCAGGTGTGTAGAATGTTCCGGACGCGTGGCGCACGTCAGGTTCCATGATTCGTTCGAACACCCTGCCCAGCATGTCGGGGGCGATGGTATCGACCTCGTGCGCTTCCTTGACGCAAAACCGAAATCGCTCAAAAAGTTCATCGAATGTTGTCCGCCAAACTTCGTTATCGACCTCGGCATCTTTCCATTGGTGTTCGATGGGATGACGGTCGAATAGGCCACCGTTCAGATACGGGACGTTGTCGAATGTTGGATTCCACGGCCGTTTGTTGAAGGGTTGATTGAGCGTCTCGAAGTAGAGTGGGTTTAAGAATTGTTTTTGGAAGTGACATGGGCGTCCCAGCATGTCGTCCAATCCGCTTCGTAGATAGTCAGACTTACCGGCCAGCCATCCCTTAGCTTGAACGAAATACAGGAACAACAGACGGATCAGTGCCAACAGTGCAATCATCTTCCTGTCGGCAGCTGGAATTTTCCCGGGTATAGCCTCTGTCATGGAGGTATGAATTACTTTGAACTTGGCGTAGAACCGCTCGCCAACGGTTTCGCTGGCCAACAACTCGTCAATCCGTAAGGCGTGTTGCAGAACGGTGCGCGATGATCCCGGACGAAGGCGATCCAGCAGCGCCAACGCGTCAGCGGTGGGATTGGAGAGGTCGATATTGAGAAGTCGAGATGTCCGTATGTCAGTCATCCTCGGCACGGCGAGTACGATGCGTTTGGGTGCGTCGAGGCCGACCGCCAACAGATGGGTGGTAGAACGCGCGAAGGTTACGCAGAGGCGAGTGGCCATTTGGGCCGGCTCACGATCATCGGCGGCGACTATGAGAAAACTTTTCCACCGGGCCACGATCACCGCATTGTCCCCAATGGGACAGTAATCCGGATTGTAACCGAGTCGTCCAAAAAACTTTGGTAGATCCTCGACCTTGTGGACGTTCCTTATTGGGTGACTGGTCATCGATTTGTCCGCTGGCGCATGTGCCAGGGTACGTCAGACAACCGGGGACTCCGCCACGGAAAAAACTGAATTAGGGTCGAAAAAGCACGAGATGTGGAACTGGCCCTTGCTTATTTATGTACTATTGAAAAAGGGTACTTGGTCAGAGGAGGCCTAAATGGGGATGCCTAGATCCATAGTTCTTGGTTCCGTCGCCTTGCTGTTCGCGGCGGCGTGCAGTCGAGGGACGCCTGCAGTCGGCGGTTTATCACCCCTAGCGGCTGACAGTGTCACGATCACCGTCGTAAACGACAACTACTACGATGCCGGTGTCTACGCTCAGTACCAAGGTGGGGTACGTGATCGTCTTGGCACGGTGACCGGCAATACTTCTCAAACGTTCAAGATTCGTTACCATCCTCGGCTGCTCATCATGAGGATGCATTTGATTGGTGTCGGCACGGCGCTGTCAAACGAATTGAGCGTGGACCCAGGAGACGTACTAGAGCTACGGTTGATGCCCGATCTGCATAGAAGGGTGGTTCGCCGCAGAAGCTGAAGGCAACGGCGAACGGCGAACGGCGAACATCGAACTTCGAACGTCGAACGTCGAACTCTGAATTTTGAACTTTGAACGTTGGAATGTTCGACGTTCGACGTTCGACGTTCGAAGTTCAACGTTCAACGTTCGCAGTTCGCTGTTCAACGTCCTAGGTGTTTTGCGAGGAAGCGTTCGGCCGCTGCGTAGAACTTGAGGTTGTTTTCCGGTTTCGTAAAACCGTGACCTTCGTCTTCAAAGAGAAGGTATTCGTAGTCGAGACCTTTTCTCTTCATGGCGTCTACGATCTGTTCCGATTCCGCTTGTTTTACACGTGGATCGTTTGCGCCCTGTGCGATGAGCATGGGAATGCGAATCCGGTCCACATGTGTGAGCGGAGACCGCTCTGCTAAGAAGTCGGCATCTTTCTCGGGGTGACCCACGCGCCGATGTAGATCCTCCAAAAATGCGGACCAATACGGCGGAACCGAATTAATGAATGTGATGAGGTTGCTGACGCCGACAATGTCCACGGCACAGCAGAACAGATCTGGAGTAAACGTGGCGCCAACTAACGCGGCGTAACCGCCATAGGAACCGCCGTAGATTGCGACGCGCTGAGGATCGGCTATGCCATTATCGATGGCCCATTTGACCGCATCGACCAGATCGTCGTGCATGCGCCCGCCCCATTCGCGGTTGCCTGCGTTGAGAAAGTCTTTGCCGTATCCCGTTGAACCGCGAAAATTCACCTGGAGACATGCGTAACCACGGTTGGCGAACCATTGTGCCTCTGGGTCGTAACCCCATGTATCTCGATGCCATGGACCACCGTGTACATTGAGCACCATCGGCAACCTCGCGGTGCTTGCAGCCGCCGGCGGTTTCGTCAAGTAACCGTGAACGGTCAGCCCGTCTCGAGTCTCGTATGAGATGGGTTGCATGTGGGCGAGTGTGTACTGAGTAAGTTCAGGGCGATTGTGAAAAAGAAAACGACCGGTTTTTGTCGCGCGATCGAATGCATAGTATGAGACGGGCGCAGCGTCTTCCGTAAAACCCACAAGCCATATGCTATCGTCTGAAGTTTTGTCGTAGATACTAAAATCGCCGGGGTTCAGCTGCTTTATGGCCTCGACGTCAGAGGCCAACGAACGATCCAGGACTATCCATTCGTGTCGTGCGCGTGTGACTCCCACCATTTCAACTTCGTAACTGTCTTCGTTAATCCTTACCGATGTTACGTCGTAGTCGGGATCTGACGCGATGACGTGAACCGCCTCGGTATCGATGTCTATCTTCACCAATCGTCCGGTGTTGTGGTCGCGGGCGTCAATTGCGTGGATGGACCGCCCATCCTTGGTGAACCCGATCGGGCCACTGGAAAGGCCGTCTTCAGCGGACCACGTCACGAGGGGCCGCCATTCGCTGGTTGGCGTGTCGCGGACGAGAAAAGAAAACCCGCCATCTGGGTTGGTTGCCTGCGCGCCACGAACGTTCAAGTCGGCATCGACGATCCATCCAACAACATTGCCGGGGTTTTTTGCGAGGAGTGTGATTTCACCACTGTCCAGTTCGAGCCGGTATGCGTCGTGAACTTGTGGGTTCTCTTTGTTCAGCGCGATAATAATTGTATTGGGGAAGCGTTCAACGTATTCCAGGAGTTGCACCTGGACACCGTCAAAAGGTGTCAGAACTCGTGTAGCACCCGTAGCGATGTCCGTTGCGTGCAGACGCCAATTCTCATCTCCGCCCTGATCTTGGACGTACAGGATCTGCGTGTTGTCGTAAGTCCAGGAGTAATCTCGTATACCGCGATCGCGGTCTTTTGTCACGATGCGCTCGTCTTTGCCGTCCATGCTTCTTACCCACACGTTCAGGACACCGTCGTGAGGTGCCAGATATGCGAGTTTGGTTCCGTCCGGTGAAATGCGAGGATTGGCTCGTGTGGGATTGCCAAAAAGAACGTCGCGCGGGATAAGAGGCATTGAGGTTTGACTAACCATCTGTGATTAACGATTGGCGGTGGTCCTTCGGGCTCCAAATCTTACATGGCAGATCGCAAATGACAATTGCAACCCGTCAATCACCTACCGCCCTACTGTCTTCCGCCCCACCGCCCGCCGGACTAATTTCAGCGCTCTTCCGAGGAGAGTTCAATTTGACACACGCGCAGACCACAACACCCCGATGGGCGCTGATACTGGGTGCGTCGAGTGGATTTGGCGAGGCGACAGCCCTGGCGCTGGCCAATGCCGGGTACAACATAGCAGGTGTTCACCTGGACCGAAAAGCTGGCATGGCGCACGTTGCGGAGCTGGAAGCGAAGATCGTCGCGACTGGCCGGCGGAGCTTGTATTTCAACATCAACGCGGCGGACGAAGAGAAGCGTCACGGGACGCTTGATGCGCTTGGCGACGACATAAAGAAAAACGGTGGCACCGTCGCCGTGTTGCTCCACTCATTGGCCTTTGGAACCCTGAGGCCATACATCGGTGAGAAGGGACTGACAAAGAAAAACATCGAGATGACTGTCGACGTCATGGGCCATTCGCTTGTCTATTGGACGCAAGATGTGGTCGCGAGGAAACTCATGATGCGGGGCGGCCGTGTGTTTTCGATGACGTCATCCGGTTCGACACGAGTCATCGCATCGTACGGTGCGGTGTCCGCTGCCAAGTGTGCGTTAGAATCGCACACGAGGCAACTTGCGTTGGAAGTTGCGCCATTCGGGATCACGGTCAATGCGTTGCGTGGTGGTGTGACGCGTACTCCTGCATCAGAGAAAATACCTGACAGTGGCCGACTGTTCGAAGCAGCAGCGAAACGCAATCCGTATGGGCGTCTCACGATGCCTGAAGATGTCGCGAATGCCGTGGTCGCGATGTCCGTTCCGGGTACCGACTGGATTACCGGAAACGTAATAAACGTCGATGGAGGTGAGGAAATTACGAGCTGATGGTATTCTCTATCGGCGCACCGCGTTGGTCGCGGATGGTCTGGAGTTCCCGCTCCAGTTGTTCGAGTTGACGCTCGATTTCGGTAGCGGCTACCTCGCCGGAACTCACGGGCACACCGCGGCGATGCAACAATGTCTCGACCAACGCGTCTGTGTACCCAACTACCGCGTGTGCCACTCCTTGGTCCAATAGGCGGTTGATCCGAAGTACCGTGTCCAGGGACTGGCGCGCCGGTGATGCTGCAATAATATCGGAGAGTTCGCGTAAGACCAACTCGCGCAAGTGCTGAAACTCCTCGACAACTTCACCGGTTGCAAGACCGCGTTCGGCCGCCGTTCTTCCGTACCACTCGGCCGCAACGTGCCACAGATCGTTGGCGTCGTGGCGTAGGGGGCCGTCCAGTTCGCCCAAGGTATCGAGCAGTAAAGCGAGTTGTCGTGTGACCGTTTTGGGCGGTACCGCGCTCGAGGGACCTAACTTACTGGTAACCCAAGCGGACCAGTCCGAGAGCAAAGAACCTCGGCGGCTGGAAATAGCACGGCCGGCCGTTGCGAGTGCCGATGGGGATGATCGTACGGTTACACCCAATATCTACCACTCCGGAAAGAATCAATGGTCGAATCTAAATGGACGGCGCAAGGAACGTCAAAAAATGGGCCATGGCGACCTATCGACTCGTGAAATTCGAGCTTACCGGCGCCGACAACGGCCCGCTCCGTGGAGAATACCGCTCCGTGGGAGATGGTTCGGGTCGGCCAGTGGTGTGCATCTGCCACGGGTTTAAGGGTTTCAAGGACTGGGGGTTTTTCCCCCACCTGGCGGACCGTTGCGCTAAGGCCGGTTTCACAACAGTGACGTTCAACTTCTCCGGCAGCGGGGTCGGGCCGGATGGGAAAACGTTCACGGAGTTGGACCGATTCGGACATGCAACACATTCCGGCGATGTCAGCGACATCGAAATCGTATGCGACGCATTGGCTGCTGGAGCCATCGACGGCCTGGCGCGGCCCGTTCGAATCGGTGTTTTTGGACATAGCCGTGGTGGTGGTGCGGCCATCTTGCAGGCCGCCAAACACAGCACGGATGTTCTTGTCACCTGGAATGCGATTGGATCGATCGACCGATGGCCCTCGGAGGTAATGGACAAATGGCGAGAGCACGGTTTCATCGAAGTCGTCAACTCCCGAACCGGGCAAGTGTTGAAGATCTATCGGGACCTAGTCGAGGAGATTGACTCGAAATCCCAAGGCGAGCTGCACATTGCGAACGCCGCACGCACGCCGAAGACCCCGTGGTTAATCGTTCATGGCCAGGTCGATGATGTTGTTTCGGTGGCCGATGGTGTCAAACTGTTTGAAACGGCTCGTTCACCGGGCCGTGAAACAAAGTTGGTTTTGATTGAAGACGGTGGCCACACGTTTGGAGCCAAGGAGCCCTGGGAAGGTTCAAATGCCCGTTTGGATCAGGCGATAGATGAGACGGTTGCGTGGTTTTCGCGGTACTTGTTTTGAGGATAACCAAGACGGGCGGTTGCGTTGTACCGTCCGCCCGTCTTGCGCCTACAACCCAGCCGCGTACAGGTCGTCCACATCAACCTGCGCTCCAGCAACCGACCAATCATCCGCCGGTGGGCGCCGTCTGCGCATCAGTAGACTTGCTGCCGCAAGTGTAGCCACGGCGAGTATTCCGACAGTTAAACGTTGAATAATTCCTCCTTTGCTGGATCGCGACCTCTATGGTGAAAAATCGGCCGTAGGCCGATGTAAACTTGGGCCTCTGGTCCCGGCGTTATTATCACACTAACCCGAGATTGCAATCTTCGTTCCACTATTCCGTCACAAATATGTCACACCTGCACCGTACCATTTTTCGCCGATTGAACGCCCAAACGCTGCGGCGAGTGTCCGACGACAGCGCAGCTCCGGCTGCCGTTGCTATCACCGTTGTTCCTGTGGGAGACAGTGGTGAAATCCTGTTCATCAAACGCGCCGTCAGGGTCGGCGACCACTGGTCCGGACAGATGGCTCTTCCAGGCGGCCGGTTTGACGATTCGGATGCCGACCTTATGGAAACCGCGATCCGAGAGACCACAGAAGAGACAGGTGTTGTGTTGACGCGGGGGATGGTCTTAGGGCAGCTAGATGATCTCCGGCCCACTACGCCCTCCTTGCCCCCTGTACTGGTGCGTCCATTCGTGTTTGGTCTTCCCGAGCGTCCAACTGTTATACCCAACGACGAAGTTGCCGGTCACGTCTGGATCGACTTGGGCGCCCTCGCGGAGAGCGAAAAAATAACCACTGTGGAGGTCAAAGATCGACGTCTCACCGTCCCCGCATTCGTCTTGGGACCTCATATCATCTGGGGCATGACACACCGTATCATAAAGCCTTTCTTGGAGTTAGTAAACAATCAACAGGACTCATATAGAATTTAGGCACCCATAATTTTATATTTCGGTTACTTGCAAAAAATGACAGCGCGTCCCAATGGTTGATTCGAAAAAGCTGACGAGGTCCACTGAGGATTACCTCAAGGCCATCTACAAGCTTGAAGAACGTCACGGTGCTGCCCAGACCAGCGCAATTGCGGATGTGCTCGATATCGCGCCGCCATCGGTGAGCGGGATGATCAAGCGACTCTCGGAATCCGGTCTGTTGGAGCACGCGCCATATAAGGGCGTACAATTGACTGATGTGGGGCGTCGGGCGGCACTTCGAATGTTGAGACGCCATCGGATTCTCGAGTCCTACCTCATAAGGCAGTTGGACTACGATTGGGACAACGTGCATGACGAGGCGGAGCGTTTAGAGCACGCGGTGTCTGACGATCTCATCGAACGGATGGCGGTCGCTCTCGGCAATCCCAGATACGATCCTCATGGTGCGCCGATTCCGACCGCGTTCGGCGAGGTGGAGAGGTTGCAATTGATTCCGATGACGGAAGTGCCGTCGGGTGTTCACGGGGAGTTGCGTATGGTTTCTGATCAAGCCCCCGACCGGTTGCGATTTCTCGCATCACTTGGACTCAAACCCGGCGCTCGCTTTACGGTCGTGACACGTCAGCCGTTTAATGGGCCCGTGACGCTCAGACTGGACGGCCGAGCCAAGGATGAGATCGTGGGTTTCGAGTTGGCCCGGACGCTTGGTTGCGCCGCGGTCACGAGGGGTGAGGATTGAATGTCCGAAAAGCCGCTTTATGAAGAGCTGATAGGCGCTTTTGGGTCTGGGTGGGAAAAGGGCGATGAAGAACGAATTTGCAACGTCTTCTCCGAGACGGGAGTATTTTACCCGGCCCCGTTTGACGGCCCTTTGCGGGGACGTGAAGCGATTCGTGGATATTGGAAGGATGTTCCACGAGAACAGGCGGAAGTCTCTTTCAAGTCCGGTGAGATTTTTATCGCAGGACCTTGGTTCGCCACCGAGTTTCGCTGCACGTTCAGGCGGCGGCGGACGGGTGAACGTATGGATGTGAGGGGTTCGTTGTTTTGCGAAACTGACGGTGGTTTGCTTTCCGAAGTGCGGATGTATTGGCACCGTACATCGGTTTCGAAGTGACGATGTCGCGACTTTTGGGCACGCAGGGATGGGCCTACCGAGCGTGGGCGGGCCCCTTTTATCCGGACGGTCTGTCGTCTAGCAAGATGCTTGCGTTTTATAGTAAAGAATTCGGCACGGTCGAGGTGGACGAGACATTTTACGGATTACCACCAGAGAAAGTGGTGGTACAGTGGAAAGAGTCCGTGTCGTCGTCTTTCGTGTTTTCGTTGAAAGTCCCGCAACAAATCACACATGATCGCCGGTTGGTGAATTCGTCCCACCTTCTGGCTCGTTTCATTGATCGTGTCCGTCTGTTGGAATCTCGACTCGGTGTTCTGTTACTCCAAATGAGTCCGGACTTCGTTGCGACACCTGAAAACCGCGCGGTGTTTGAAGAGTTTCTTCCGTCGCTCGACAGGGATTTGCGTTGGGCGATTGAGTTTCGGCACGGCTCGTGGTTTGACCAGAGTATCTTGTCTCTTCTTCGTCGTCGCGGGATTGCTGTCGTGCTCGCCGACGGTCGTTGGTTTACGCGGGAGCGTTTGTTTGAAATGGCGCGCGATCCAACGGCACGTTTTCTCTACGTGCGGTGGATGGGACAGGGGCCTTGTTACACGGATTTTGGATCAGTCCAGGACGATCGGGCGGACGTCTTGGGCGAATGGGCAACGTTGGTCAACGCAGTCACCGGTCGTTTCGATGCTATTTACGGGTATTTCAACAATCGTTTTGAAGGTTATGCCCCCAACGGCGCTCGTGGTTTCGAGCGGTTGTTGCAGAATCCGTCAGAAGAGAAACGTCGTTTTGCCGCTGAGACTTAGTCATCGACCCAGGCCTCGAGTTCGAGTTTAAGAGATGACCGCACCCCTCGTCGCACTATTACAGATTAGCCCTCGCAAGGCCGACTATGCGGAAAACTTGCGCCGTATCGGTCAAGCGTTCGCACAGATAGCTGTGTTGCCGGAAACACCAGATGTGCTGGTTTTTCCGGAGACCGTAACGTCCGGTTACTTCCTCGAGGGAGGTGTGCGGGATGTTGCCGTTCGAGCCGGTACGCTCCTCGCAGATTTGAACGCCCAACACGAACGGTCCGGTGCCAGACAGCTGGACGTCGTCGTCGGTTTTTATGAGGAACATCGGAACCACTATTACAACGCAACGATGTATGCATCGCTGGGTGGTCAACAGTCGCAGATTCGCCATGTACATCGCAAAGTGTTCCTGCCCACCTACGGGGTTTTCGACGAACATCGCTTTGTTCAGGCCGGAGACTCTATCCGAGCGTTTGATACGGCATGGGGCCGTGCAGCCATGCTTATTTGCGAGGACGCCTGGCATTCGTTCGCGCCGACACTGGCGGCTCTCGATGATGCACAAATCATCTTTGTCCCCTCGGCGTCACCGGCTCGGGGTGTGCAGCCGGCGAACGTCACTGCAGAGGTAGGAAGCCAATCGTTGCCCGCAAGTTTGGAACGGTGGGAATTGACGGCGCGCTCAATTGCTGGCGAACACGGCGTGTATGTGTGCATGTGTCAGCTCGTAGGGTTCGAAGGTGGCAAAGGTTTCCCTGGCGCCTCGCTCATTGCTGGTCCGGACGGCCGCGTGCTCGCGCGTGGTCCGTTGTTCGAAGAGTCCATCGTCGTTGGTCGGTGCCCTTTGGACGAAATCACACGGATCCGTGCCGCGTCTCCGTTACTCGCCGATCTCGAATCTTCCCTTCCCAAACTATTGCAGAATTGGAGATTGCCGGAGGTGCCCCGAACCAAGTTTGATCCGGCAGATCGCGCGCCAGTCGAACCCGTGGGTCGGTCCGGTTATGAGATCACCGTCGCAAAGCCGCCGCCGCCGCCGGAACCCTTGGCTATTGATACCGATCTTGCGGCAAAGTGGCTTG
Source organism: Gemmatimonadota bacterium (assembly GCA_036679545.1). Classification (GTDB taxonomy): domain Bacteria; phylum Gemmatimonadota; class Gemmatimonadetes; order Gemmatimonadales; family GWC2-71-9; genus JAZDDC01. Next base: position 17,311 of record JAZDDD010000736.1, read on the forward strand.
TCTCGTTTCTCCGTGAAGAGATGGCACAGCGAGGTTTCAAGAAGGGAATTATCGGCTTATCGGGTGGCGTGGATAGCTCGCTGACCGCTCATCTCGCCGTGCGCGCACTCGGCAACGAAAATGTGATTGGTGTATGCATGCCGTATTCCAGCTCGAGTGAGGAGAGTCGGGCGCATGCGCAAATGGTTGCCACACAGCTGGGCATCCGTCTCGAGACCGTGGACATTACCGCCGCGGTAGACGGCTATGCGTCGGCCACGTTGAATAGGCCTGACCCGGCCAGGCTTGGTAATGTCATGGCACGCATACGGATGGTGACGCTGTTTGATCTTTCAAGCGCCATGGACGCTTTGCCACTTGGCACCGGTAACAAAAGTGAGAGACTTCTCGGTTATTTCACCTGGCACGCGGACGACTCGCCTCCAATAAACCCCCTGGGTGACTTGCTCAAAACGCAGATATGGTCCCTGGCGCGCGCCGTGGGTGTGCCGGAGGAAATTGTCTCCAAGCCGGCAACCGCCGATCTCATACAAGGGCAAACGGACGAAGGCGATTTAGGAATCCCGTATGCTAAGGCAGACCTGATTCTTCATTGGCTGCTACAAGGAATGAAGCCAAACGAAGTCATTGCCAAAGGGTTCGCGCAAGAAGAAGTCGCCACGGTCAACAAACGACTTTCTTCGACGCATTGGAAACGGAAAATGCCCACAGTCGCCATGGTGAGCCAAACCGCCATCGGCGAATACTATTTGCGGCCCGTGGACTACTAGGGCGGTAGGACGGTAAGGCGGTAAGGCGGTAGGTTGTGGCGAACGAGTTCGAAGACGGAAGTTGAGAGTTGTGCTGGTAGCTGGTAGCTGGTAGCTGGTAGCTTTCCTCCACCCAAACCAGCACGCGACGATAACTGCGAACCAACCACGAAACATGACCTCAAAGCCCACACCCCAAGCTTCCGAAGCCACGATGACCGAGTTGATGATGCCAAATATGGCGAACAACCTCGGCAATGTGTTTGGTGGAGTGATATTGTCGCTTGTTGATCGGGTCGCCGCTGTCGCGGCTATTCGACACGCACGACAAACCTGTGTTACCGTGTCGTTTGATCGCGTGGATTTTCTGAAACCCATTCACTTGGGCGAACTCGTTATC
>JAZDDD010000737.1:0-2630 GCA_036679545.1 Gemmatimonadota bacterium
GAATTTGCTGCAGGCGCAACGCGAGTTGGCACAGGCAAACGCCAACTACATCAATCAACGATCCGGCCTTCAAACCCAACGCCTCCAGCAGGAAGGCGCGGTCCATCAAGTCCGTACGCAATTCCTTCAGGCAAAGCGCGATATCGCCGCGAATGAAGAACTTTGGCAAAATGAGCTGATCGCCGAGACGGTGCTCGAAGCATCGCGAGATTTGGCGACGGAGCTGGAAGCAAGACTGGACATTGAACAGCGCCGTTTCACGGTGATGGCGGAGTCGGGTGAAGAACAGCTCGTGGTTGAAGTGCGTAACATTGAGCGTCTTCAGGCACTGGTCGATTTCCAACAGAATCGTGTCAACTCGATGAATGTGCGCGCAATGGTCGCCGGTGTCGTGCGCGACCTACCGCTCGAGGAAGGACAGTGGGTAAACCCGGGCGATCTGTTGACCCGCATCGTACAGCCCGGCCGTCTCAAAGCGGTGGTGCGCATTCCGGAAACCCAAGCGCAAAATGTTCTTATTGGCCAGCGAGCTTTCATCGATACGCGTACTGACACGATCATAGGTCGCGTCCGTCATATCGACCCCGCCGCCGAAGGTGGCAGTGTCCGGGTTGAGATTTCCATCGAACAGGAACTACCGCGCAGCGCGCGTCCCGATCTCAGCATTGACGGTACGATCGAGATCGAGCGTTTGCCGGACGTCATGGTCATGGGTCGGCCGGCATTTGGTCAGGCCCGCCAAAGCATCGGCATTTTCAAACTCGTTCCCGGAACCAGCGAGGCCGTTCGTATAACGGTGCAACTCGGGGTCAGTTCGGTGAACGAAGTGGAAGTGATAAACGGCTTGATCGAGGGAGATTCGGTCGTTTTGTCAGACATGGCCCGGTGGGACGCGTTTGATAGAGTGAAGTTGAAAGGCTAGTTGGACTGAAACCGCACCAAGTATCACGTCGTAGAGGTGCCATAGCATAGACAAACAGTTGCGACAGCCCGCACTCTGCCGCCTGGTAGGGTCTCTTCGGAGGGGACGAGTCGGGACCACGCACGCCCGGGCGGGCTTGTTCGCAGCTGTGTAGATTGCAACCATCGGTCAGCTTCCGGCATCAAAGCCTACAAGCCAACCGCTGCCAACTAATGAACCAAAACGGAGTGAATCGTTCATGGACGCTTCCGCGAAGCCACTAATTCAACTTGAGGGCATTACCAAGGTCTTCTATACAGAAGACGTGGAGACGCACGCCCTCTCGGGTATTCATCTGAACATCAGTTCAGGCGAATACGTCGCTATCGCCGGCCCGTCCGGCTGCGGCAAAACAACGTTGCTTTCGCTGTTAGGGCTGTTGGACACGGCCACCGACGGTAAGTACTTCCTGGACGGCGAGCCGGTCGTAAACCTCACCGCCTCGCAACGCGCCTACATACGAAATCGGCAAATCGGCTTCATCTTCCAGGCGTTCAACCTGATTGGTGATCTGTCTGTTTACGAAAACGTCGAGCTACCATTGACGTACCGTGGCATGCCCGGCGCCGAGCGCAAGAAGCGCGTGCATGAAGCGCTCGAAAAAGTCGGTATGGCACATCGTATCAAGCATTACCCCTCTCAACTCTCCGGCGGTCAGCAACAGCGTGTCGCCGTGGCACGAGCCGTGGCCGGCGACCCTCTACTGGTCCTCGCCGACGAACCCACCGGTAACCTGGATTCAACGAATGGCGAAGCCGTGATGGATCTGATGCGTGACCTGCACTCCGAGGGCGCAACAATCGTCATGGTGACACACGATCCACGTTACGCGCACTACGCCGACCGCTCGGTCCATCTGTTCGACGGAAGGGTTGTTGAGGAGAATGCGGGGGTTGTGCAGTAGCTGGTGAGTGACGAGACGTTTGTGAGTGATGAAGCGCCCGCCGGGTTGGGGGGCGTTTTCATTTGTACGCCGCCCGCTACCCGCTGCCCGCTTTTGAGGTCAGTTTTTGGATCGCTTTTGCGCTCCGTCGAAATGGGCAGAATCGCGGTTAAAAAGATTCCATGATAGAACAGCGTATCTGCGATGTTTCCGACGATGGACTATCGCAGCTACAGGGTTTGGCCAAAAGCTTACAACTTGACGCGAGGGGTTTACGAAATCACTCGGCGGTTTCCCCCGGACGAGCGGTACGGATTGACCGCTCAAATGCGGCGCGCGGCAATCTCGGTTTCATCCAATTTCGCCGAAGGCATGGGACGGTCCGGCGACCGGGACAAAGCCCGGTTCATCTACATCGCAATTGGCTCCGCCAACGAATTAGAAGTCCAGCTGGATTTGAGCCGAGATTTCGGATACGTGAACGTAGGTGATTACAAAGACATAGTGAAAGAACTCCAGAACGTGAGAGGAATGTTGTCAGGTTTAGCCCAAACCCTTGTGCGGGTAGCGGGTAGCGGGTAGCGGGTAGCGGGTAGCTTGCATCGATTGGCTTCAAACCCAACCACCACCTACTATCTTCCCACACAAACAAACCAACCACGATCCACCAAAATGATCCGCTTACGCAACCTCGAAAAATTCTATGAGTCCGGCGCCGGCCGAACCTTTGTCCTTCGACAAATCAATCTCGATGTCGAGGACGGAGAATTCGTCACGATTATGGGG
>JAZDDD010000738.1:0-2148 GCA_036679545.1 Gemmatimonadota bacterium
CCTGTCCCACGGGGACTCGAGCGCCGGACGCCGTAGCTACCAGGGCTCGGCGAATGTCGTCGGGCGTACGCCGAAAAGCCGCACCAAAGCGGACGAAAATCTCAAAACGCCGTTGCCCTTCAAATACTTGTCCCGCTTGGGTCCCGCCAATGGCGCTGCGGATCACATCCTGGATATCGTCGACGTTGATTCCCAGTCTGGCCGCGTCCACCCGATCGATCGAGACCACCACCTGAGGCTGACCCACCGTCTGCTCTGACTGAACATCGCGCGCACCGGGGATGGCGGAGACAACTTCCTGAATCTGGGTCGCCTTGGCGACGAGCGTGTCGAGATTGTCCCCGAACAACTTGATCGCCAACTGGGCCCGCACTCCGGACAAAAGTTCATCCACTCTGGTGGCAATCGGTTGAGAAAAGTTGAAGGCGATCCCGGGCATTTCACCGAGTCGGTCGCGCATGGCTGCCACCAGTTGCGCCTTATCCCAGCCACTCTCCCACTCCTCCATGGGTCTCAGGGTCACAGTGGTCTCGATGTTGTTCACCGGTTCGGGATCACCGCCGATCTCTGCTCGACCGATCTTTGACACCGCATCCAGGATCTCTGGGAACTCCCCGACGATCTCCTCCATTCGCGTCGCCTGTCGGATGCCTTCGTCCAGTCCGGCACTGGGGGCCAGCGTGGCGCGAACCAGGATCGATCCTTCCTCGAGCGCCGGTACGAACTCCGTGCCCAGGAACGGGACGAGAGTCAAACTTCCGACTAGCGCCGCCACCGCACCTCCGACCAACGTCTTTCGTCGTCGCAGGCTCCACCGCAACACGGGTTCATAGACTTGCCTGATCCAGCGAACGATCCAGGTATCTTTCTCCTTGCCGGCACGGAGAAACAGCGAACACAAGGCCGGAACCAACGTAAGCGAAAAGATCAACGATCCGATCATGGCGTAGGTAATAGTGAAAGCGAGCGGTTTGAAGAGTTTCCCTTCCACACCCTCGAACGAAAACAACGGAAGAAATACGACGATGATGATCACGATGGCAAAAACGATCGGTCGGCCGACCTCGTGCGCCGACCGTCTGATCAACGTGGCTCTGGGTACGTCTTCTTCCGTGTGTTCCGACAGATGACGGTACACATTCTCCACCATCACCACCCCGCCATCGACCATCATGCCGATTCCAATGGCGAGTCCTCCCAGCGACATGAGGTTCGCCGAGAGTCCGGTGACCCGCATGATGATGAACGCCAAGAGCGCCGACGCGGGCAGCATCGTCGTCACGATCAACGCACTACGCACGTTGCCGAGAAACACGAACAAGATGATGACAATCAGAACGCCCCCCTCGAGAAGGGCTCCCCGCACGGTCTCTATCGCCCGGGAGACGAGGTCCGCCTGATCATAAAACGGCACAAGCCGAATGTCGCTCGGAAGGGCATCGTTGATGACAGACACCTTTTCCTTGACTCCGCCGATCACCGCCGACGTGTTCTCGAAGATCCGCTTGAGAACGATGCCGGCGACTTGCTCCCCTTCACCGTTCACGGTAACGGCCCCGCGACGTATCTGTGGACCGAATGCGACCTCGCCGAGGTTCCGTACGTACACCGGTGCGTTCGCTCGCACCGCCACCACGACGTTTCGGATGTCCTCGAGTGACGTGACCAGACCGAGGCCACGGACCAGGAACTCTTCCGCCCCGCGTACCAGGTAACTCCCTCCCGCGTTGGTGTTGTTGCGCTCCAGCGCAGCCGCCACCTCCGGGACCGTGATGTCGTATTGGATCAGGCGACCGGGGTCGAGCTGTACCTGGTACTGTTTCACCGTGCCGCCGAACGACAAGACCTCGGTGACCCCTGGCACGGTCCGAAGTTGGAACTTGGCGATCCAGTCCTGGATTGTTCGCAACGAGTCCACGCCCACCCCATCTCCCGTCACCAGATACTGGTATACCTGGCCGAGGCCGGTCGTGATGGGCCCCAACTCGGGTTCGCCAAGTCCAGGCGGAATGTCCTCCCGAGCTGATTGAAGTCGTTCAAAAACAATCTGCCGGGCAAAATAGATATCGGTTTTGTCGTCAAAGTAGACATTGACGGTTGAAAGCCCGAACATCGAAACCGACTGAATCCGCGTTACGCCGGGGAGCC
>JAZDDD010000739.1:0-2694 GCA_036679545.1 Gemmatimonadota bacterium
CGCGTCAACGTGTTGCCATCGCCCGGTACGAGTCGGACCCTCTCTGCACCCGCGGCATCAAACAAAACAATCTGGTCACCGTCGACTTGCCCGTTGTAGGTGTCGAATCCGTTTCCGCCGTCGAGATGGTACATCGTCCAGCGCGCTTCCTGGGTGTCGTAGCCCACTACGGTGAAAGCATTTGTTCCGTTGTCTCCCGTAATGAACTCCATAACCGCGCATCCATCGACAATCGGAGTGCCCTCGACGCGAAACTTTGGACCGTCCGAGTTGATCGACTCCCAATTGCCGATGAGAAAATCACCGGCCTTGTATTGATCTTCTGTACATCGCGGTGTCTCATCGGTACCGAACATCGGAACGTTGAATAGCGGATTGGCCATGGGATCGCGGCGCGCAAACTCCATAATCCAGCTTGTTCGCCACGTCTGCCCGTCGTCAAAGGACGTACCGTCGTTCCACCGGAACGTGTCGTGACCGATGTCGGCAAAGCTGTAACGGGTCATCCCAGCGGTACCGTCCGCGCGGGTGAACTCGGTAAAGAAATCGCCTCGACCGTGTTTGAACACGCCTTCGAGCATTCCAAATCCAGCCTGATTCTGCTGTGGCCAATTGAGGACGAGATGCCACTTGTCTGACTCGGCGTTGTACGTCCTCACCGAGAAGCCACGGATATGACTGTTGGACAAGTAGCCGTCCCAAAGCTCAACGATGCCGCATCCGCCCGCGACCGGAAACACGCGATTTGTTGCAGTACCGGCTTCCGCCCAACTGCCGTCGTCCTGTATCTGCAAGTTCGTGAGGTTCCATTCCCCTATCCAGAAATCGAACTCGCGGTAGTGTCCGTCCTGGCACGCCTCCTGTGAAACGACGCCCTGTACTGAAAAAACGGTCAGTAGGGCGGCCGTCGTCATGCCTTTGACAATCTTAGATGACATTGTCCCACTCCTCCACGTGGATACTGATTTTTGTGTCGCTCCCTCAATGGCCGAAAGCGTTGGACGAAGATAACTTGCCGATGTTCGTGAAATCCGGAAGACAAAGTCGGGATCGTCACGATCCAGTGTGCTGGGACAAGCACGAGCACGACCCGTGTTACAACCGCATACGAATACATTGCGCTGTCCGATCAAGGCCGCAAATTCATTGGTGACTTCACGGCTGAGTTTTATGAGAAGTTCATCGCGGAATGGAAGGAATTGCTCCTTCAATATTTCGACTCGGCGGACTCACCCTCTTCGTCTGACCCGCTCCCCACGTAGAGGTTGCCGTCAGCCGCGTCGGTAGTAGTCGCCACCGCCCAGTTTGCGCAATCGTTCGGTAGTGCCAATCAGGAGCATCGTGTCGCCGTCACAGAATACGTAGTCCGCGCCCGGCGACGTCGTAAGCGTTTCCAAACCATCCGATCCCGTGTGCCGCACCACGAGTACGCTCACATGGTATTCCTGCCGTACACGAAGGGCGTGGATCGACTTGCCCACAAACCAGGCGGGCACCGGAATTTCGCCCACAACTGTGTCCTCGGATCCGAGGAGTTGGTGGAGCTTCGCATCCGGTTGTACCGTCGAGGCCATGCTCCCCGCCATGTCGCGCTTAAAGACTTCCGCGTTGTAACGCACGATCACATCCTCGGGCCAGATCACACCGGCCAGACGCCCGTCCTCCATGACGGGAATCTCCCCGCGATAGCTGCCCAGCAATTTCATCACGTCAGCCAGTGAATCGTTAGGCGTTACTCGCGGGTATTCCCCGTGCACCATAACATCTTGGGCGATCACCAACCCCTCCAGCGCACCAGGGTCCCGCATGATCGGCCGAATCTGTTCCGCGGTCACAACCCCCTGCAGGTGCCCGTCATCCGACGTTACAAACAACGTATTGCCCGGGTGCCCCACAAACACCGAGATGAGCGACAACAGACTGTCGGCCGGCCGTACGGTGACGACCTCGTCGCGCATTGCATCCCGCACGGGGACATGCTGCAGGACGTTCACCGCGCGCCCGCGCCGGATGTCCACGCCACGGCGCAGTAGCTTCAACGTGTAGATGGATGCGTGCTGCATCCGGGTGGCGAGTAAGGTCGCGATGATGCAGCTGATCATGAGCGGCAGGATGATCGTGTACGAGTTCGTCAACTCGAAGATAATGAGGATCGCCGTAATCGGTGCGTGCGTAGCCGCCGCGACCACGGCCCCCATCCCGACGAGCGCGTAGGCTCCCGCACCAGCCGTCGCGACCGGCCACACGTTTTGCACGACGGTGCCGACCGCCCCACCCAGCATGGCACCGATGAACAGTGATGGCGCGAAGATGCCCCCCGAACCGCCGGTGCCGATGGTGATGGAGACGGCGACGATCTTGACGAGCACGAGGAGCGCCATGAACTGCCAGACGAGCGAACCGTTGAGTGCCTCGTTGATCGCCTCGTAACCCACGCCAAACACTTGCGGCAGCCAGATGCCGATGACACCGATCATCGCGCCGCCCAGCATGGTGCGGACTGGTGGGTACAACGGCACGCGATCGAAGCCGTCCTCGAAGGCGTACAAGGTCTTGACGAATGCAATGGCCACGATGGCGGCGAGGATACCCAACGCCGCGTAGGCGAACAGCTCGGAGGCGTGCACCAGTTGGTAGGCCGGCACTTCGAATGCCGGGAAGTCGCCGAGGAAGTGGCGGCTCACCACCGTGGCC
>JAZDDD010000074.1:0-2884 GCA_036679545.1 Gemmatimonadota bacterium
TCGCGGAGCGTAAGGTTCATCGGACTGTCTCCTCCAATTGTTCGTCCACGGCTGAATCGAATACGATCACGCCGTCCTGAAGTTCCACTGAACGGTAGTGCGTTTGACGAACGAGTTCGAGGTTGTGTGTCGCCATCACCACGGCGGTGCCGTTGGCGTTGATGTCGCGGAGAAGCTGAAAGATGCCACGAGTCGCGCGCTCGTCGAGATTCCCCGTGGGTTCATCGGCAAGGATGACGAATGGATCGTTGACCAAGGCGCGCGCAATGGCGACACGTTGTTGTTCTCCGCCTGAAAGTTCGTTGGGATATTGTTGCGCCTTTTGGATTAACCCGACCTGTGTCAGCACCCGTGTCACTTTCGGCCCGATGATCGAGCGACGAGAACCGGTAACCTCCAGGGCAAACGCGATGTTCTCCTCGGTTGTACGGTCCGTGAGTAACCTGAAGTCTTGAAAGACTATCCCGAGTCGCCGCCGCAACTTGGCGATATCGCGATTCGACAACGTGTCGGTGCGAAAACCGGAAATTCGTACCTCACCCTGAGTCGGAAGTTGATCGGCGTAAATCAATCGGAGGATCGTGGATTTGCCCGCACCGGAATGACCGGTGAGAAACACGAACTCGGCCTTACGGACGTGTAAGGTGACGTCACGGAGGGCCAGGTTTTTACCGTAGGCCCTGAAAACCTTCTGGAACCGAATCATGCCAGGGATATCACCCGATCGTCGGCCGCGGCTGCCAAACCAAGTCGCTTTTCGACGACCTCGTCGAGCGTCTTGCGGGCGTTGTCATGCGGAATGGACAACCGAACCGCAACTTCGTGGACACCGATGGTTCGGGTTCGCTCCAATACCTGCACGGTTTCTCGGACCGTGTCGGAGGCGGGGCCCAAGACACGTACTGTACCGCAACGCTGTTGGGCAACGACGGCAATGTCGTAACGCTCAAGCACGGCTTCGATGGCCTCGCTGTGGATCTCCGCCACACCACGGAGAACGAAATACCGAGCGTTGCCGTGTGATAACAGAAGCTTGCCCACGATCTCATCTGCGCAGGAAAAGTCGAGGCACCGGACTCCCGAGAAATCGATAATGATGACTTGCCGATCGTCGATGACGGCGAGGTGTTCTTCTACACCAGAACGGACGGCCTTGCCGGTTGGCCGAGTCACGAGGTCAGCGTATCCCGTCGAGACGGTTTGCTGGAGCACAGCTGTCAAATCGATGGACTGCGTCGGGCGCACGTTTACGTGATCTCCTCTTTTTCCTGGTTGGCCGTACCCGGTATGATGATCAATACCTGTGTTCCTGGGAACGGCGCGATTCCGTTCTCAATTGGCTCTGTTTCGTCCCACGACGGCACGATCGACAGGCGGGCTGATCCGCTTCGCACCGCGAGCTTTCCATCCCATCGTTCTACGTATCTCCTCATGCCGGCGAGCCCTTGGCCCCTGCCCGGATCGGAAAACCTGCTGATCCCTTGAAATACCGCAGCCTCCAGCGCCGCGGCGTCGCCCCAGCGATCTCCCCACCGTTCGGCTTGTACCGCCGCGAGAGACTCACGAAACCCGATCCCCGCGTCGGCCACTGCGATCATCACGACCTTCCGTCCCAGCCGGCGTTTCCAGTTGTACGATTGGGCGGCTACCCAACCCGTCGTCCCGGCGTGCTCTACAATATTTTGACACCCTTCCGAAAGCGCCATAGTGAACCCTAGGGTCGCTTGGATTTCCAGGCCCACTTCGGTCAAGATCTTGGCCGACCGCTCTTGGACATGCTCCACCACTTTGTGGACATCCGCCGATTCGCGCACTGGCGTGACGTCGAGCAGCGCGTCGGTGGAGCCGCGGCGTACCGAACCGGGCACCTTTCCATGAAGCTCATAAAATTGGTCGGCATAATCGAAGAACCCGCTGCGCGCCCAGTAATGCGACACCTCGCGGTCAGTTGGCAACGTAAGCTGTGGCTTGGGCTGGTTGTGCTCGTGGAGCCATTGCCCCGCGGTGATCAGTGATAACAACCCAAACGGGGAGGCCCAGTGTGAGGCGTGTGCATCGACGAGCAACCGCTCGTCGTCAGGGACGCCAAACGATTGGGCGAATTGATCGAATGACCGATCGTCGAATTGTGTCGGTACCTCGACAACACGCGTCATCGTGGCGCGATTTCGCCGCGGAGATGAAAATGGAGGTTTGTGGCGCCGTTGTGCGCGAGATTCCGTGCCGCCAACCCGTTTGCTCGGCGGATTCCCGACTCGATTCCATTGCCGGCCAAAAGCTCGGCGACCAACGTGCCGCCAAATACGTCACCGCATCCGGTGGGATCGCCCGGGCCTGCCGCTGCCTTGGCTTCTATGCGTGCACTTTGGACGGGGCCTTGAATTTGTGGGTCTCGTTTCACGTCAGTAAAGTTGAATGGATTTGCGGTAAAGTACACAGCTCCTCGTTCCCCCAATGTGACCACAAACAATCGCACGCCGATAGTCAGCGCGTGTGCGGCCACACCCATGGGCTCCGGCCCGAGTAAAGTAATTTCGTCTTCGTTCACTTGCACGACGTCAAAGCAGGAAAGCCATGTGGCCCCATCGGTCAGTGGTTTTGGCACCCTGGTGCCATCGGCTGCGACGCCCAACAGCAGACTGTGGAGGTCGGCGTAAATTGGACCCGCGAAACCGTGTCGCAAATGCCGTGCGGTGTCGAGATTGGTCTCGAAACCCGAAATGAAATTGATATAGATGGCGTCGAGGTCGCGGACCATCGGACCGAGTTCCTCCCAGGACCAGCCGGGGACGCCACCGGTGAGTTGTTCCGAGCGCCGTGTTGCCGATTCGTATCTCAGGGTGACACGATTGTTTGCTTCGGGCACTTCGACAAAACGGTCGGC
>JAZDDD010000740.1:0-5621 GCA_036679545.1 Gemmatimonadota bacterium
ATGCCGGTCCTGCACTTCTTCACGGGGACACATTCCGAATACCATCGCACCAGTGACGATGCGCACACCATCAACGCCGATGGCGCGGCCAAGGTCGCCCATTTCATCACCGACCTCGCAATAGCGCTGGCGCGAACATCGGAGACACTTGAATTTAACGAGGCACCGCCTCCCCCTACCATCACCTCCTCGGGTTCGCGCCCATGGCTCGGTACGATTCCGGACATGACGTCGTCACCGGGTGGCGTCCTCTTGAGTGGTGTAACGGCTGGCAGCCCGGCCGACGAAGCGGGCATGCAGCAGGGAGACATTCTGATTCGGCTTGGAGATCATGAGGTGGGAGATCTCTTCGAAATGACAAACGCGTTAGGCAATTACAAACCGGGTGATGCCATTGCAATCGTTGTGCGCCGCGGCGAGGAGGTCGTCGAACTCACCGGTACCCTGCGGAGACGAGGTGGGTGAGTCTGTTCTACGAGCACAACCCTTAGTCAAACGCCTGCATGGCGCATTCTGCCGAGACGTGGAACGTGGCGAGTTGTTACGGATTGCGGCGCAAGGCATTGCCGACGCAGGCCCCCCCTACACGTCGGTGTACATGTACATGCTGAACTCACCGGGAGACGAGTTGGCGCTCGAAGCATACGTGGGTCGTGAGACCACACACAACATCATTCCGCTCGGCAGCGGACTCTGTGGTAAGGCAGTTACCGACGGCAACGACATCAACGTCGCAGACGTGACGGAGGAATCCGCGTACTTGGCGTGCAACCTGCAAACAAAGTCTGAGCTTATCGTCTTGATCCGGGGTCATGACGGGGTACTTGGTCAGATTGATGTCGATAGCGACGTACCCAACGGATTCAACGAGATCGAACACGCCGCTGTAAGAGAAGTGGCCGATGCCCTCGCAGCGCTGCTGTAGAGAAACCCTGTGACTTCCCCAACACCGGCCGGGTCCACGCGGGAAACATCGCTCGACATCGGCGACGTGACGTTGTTCACAAGAACGGTAGGCCACGGACCATCAACGGTTGTGCTCCATGGCGGACCCGGCGCCCACCACGACTACCTGTTACCTCAATTCGACCGCCTCGCAAAAAACCGCACACTTCACTATTACGATCAACGCGGTGGCGGCCGTTCTCCCGTCGAACGGGACGTGCCCATCGATTGGCGTACTCAGGTAAACGATTTACGCCAACTCATCGAACATTGGGACTTTTCTTACGTATCCATCCTTGGCTATTCGTGGGGCGGCTTACTCGCCATGCTTTTTGCCACCGAGTTCCCAACGTTGGTCTCCCATCTCGCGCTTGTGTCTCCGGCCCCTGCAACGGCCACGGGGCGAGCCGCATTCGAGACCCGATTCGCGGAGCGCTCGCGTGCGCCAAAAATCGTTGCCGCGCGAAAAGAGCTGCAAGCGTCTGGTTTGCGAAAAAACGACGTCCAGGCCTATCGTCAACGCGCATTCGAGTTGTCAGTAGCGGGGTACTTCCGAGAATTGTCGAACGTGCGGGAACTCACACCCTTTCGAGTGACGGGGAGAACCCAGCAAGGCGTGTGGGATAGCCTTGGCAACTACGATATTAGAGACCGGTTACAGCAACTTTCCGTACCCAGCATTGTTTTACATGGTCGGTACGATCCAATTCCTATGGAGACCGCGGCCGAAACCGCCAACCTGATGGGCGCACCTCTAATCGTCATGGAGCATTCTGGTCACGTCCCGTACGTGGAGGACACGGAGCACTTCGTCACAACGCTCGATGCATTCCTGCCACGGGAGAATACCTAGCCATGTGCACCGCTGCTGGTCTCGCGAAGAACTGCTCCTGCGACTAACTTCGATACTATTGTATGGACAAGAAGGACGTAGCTCGCCTACTCGACCAGATCGCCGCATTTCTCGAACTCAAAGGCGATAACCCCTTTCGCATCCGCGCATATCATACTGCCGCCAGGGCAATTACGACCTTCTCCGGCGACCTTGCCGCGGCGGTCACCAGCGGCGAATTGGCGGAACTCAAAGGCATAGGCCCCGGCACATATGAAATCGTGCGCGAGGTATTGGAAACCGGACGCGCGACCGTGCTCGAGGAGCTGAGGTCGGAGATTCCCCCGGGGTTAGTTGAGATGATGGGCATATCCGGTCTTGGGGTGGCCAAGATCCGTCAAATCCACGAGAGCCTGGGCATAGACACGCTTGCCGCACTCGAGGAGGCAGCCCGTAACGGCCGGTTGGCAAAGTTGCCACGATTCGGCCAAAAAACCGCGCAGAAGATTCTACGACGACTTGAATTCCTGCGTCGCTCAATCGAATACAAACTCCTTCACCATGCCCAAGAGGAAACTGAGCGTTTGGCACACGCACTTTCAGAATTACCCGGTGTTGTGCATGTCGATACGGCCGGAAGTGTACGGCGGCGCCAGGAGTTGGTGCGTGACCTCGATTTCGTCGTTGAAACCACCGGTTCCGGGAACGAATTGGCGGATCGTCTCGGACATCTTGTAGGTGTTCAGGAGTTCGTGGGTTACGCGCCTGGCGCTTTCACCCTGAAATTCACAAGCGATACCGTTGCCGACGTCTATACATGTGATGCGCGCAGCCGCGGTTTCGAACTCATTTGGGCCACGGGCAACGAGCCACATATCGACGGGTTAAAGTTGCGAGCCCAAGAACTTGGTTTGTCCTGGACACCCGAGGGGTTGCGCGGGGATGACAAACTCCTTGAATGCCCCACGGAAGAAGCATTTTACAAGACGCTCGACATGCAATTCGTGCCACCGGAACTTCGCGAAGGAGCCGGCGAAATCGAGGCCGCTATCGACCACACGTTACCGAACCTCGTTACGGCTCCGGACATACGCGGGTTCCTGCACTGCCATACAAATTACTCTGACGGCACAAGCACCATTGAGGAGTGGGCAATCGCAGCGCGCGACGGTGGTTACGAATACGTCGGCATCACCGACCATAGTGCCGCCGCAACATACGCGGGCGGTCTTTATGAAGAGTCAATCGGCGAACAACATGCAGAGATCGACGACGTGAATGGCAAAGTGTCCGGCGTAACGATCTTAAAGGGTGTGGAAGTGGACATCCTCGAAGACGGGAAGTTGGATTACGATCGGCCCACACGCGCCAAGTTCGATTTTGTCATAGCATCCGTACACAATCGGTTTGGTCAGAATGAGGAGGAGATGACCGCGCGCATTCTCACCGCCATGGATGATCCAACAATGGTGATCCTCGGACATCCAACCGGGCGTTTACTATTGTCGCGTGATCCGTATCCGTTAGATCTCGATGCCATTTTCGAAAAGGCACTCAAGAAAAACATTGCCATCGAGATCAACGCACATCCGCAACGTTTGGACCTGGATTGGCGACGTGTCAGACGCGCTGCGAACATGGGTATTGTGATATCGATTGGTGCAGACGCGCACAATACCGCGGGTATGTCCAATATGGACCTGGGGATCAGCATTGCGCGGAAGGGGTGGCTGGCTGCAGATCAGATTCTCAACACACGACCCTTGGAAGGGTTCTTGGATCATGTGCGTGGCCGGGGGGCAGCATGACGACGGACATCGGCACGAGAACCAAAACCGTCATACGAAAACTCAAACGCCGTTACCCGGACGCCAAGTGTTCGCTCAACTATCGCAACCCTCTGCAACTTCTGGTCGCAACGATTTTGAGCGCACAGTGTACCGACGCGCGTGTCAACATCGTGACGAAGACGCTCTTCAAAAAATACAAAACCGCCAAGGACTTCGCCAACGCGGACCCAAGCGACTTGGAAGAAGATATACGCTCCACGGGGTTCTTCCGAAACAAGACAAAATCTATTCTCGGCATGGCGCAGTCACTCGTGGAGCACCACGATGGGAAAGTGCCAAAGAATATGAAGGACCTCACCGGGCTCGCGGGTGTTGGGCGTAAGACAGCAAACGTTGTACTGGGCAATGCGTTCGGCATTGATGAGGGAGTCGTGGTGGATACGCACGTTTCACGCATTTCGAATCGGCTCAAATTCACCAACAACAAGGACCCTGTCCGTATTGAAAAGGATTTGATGAATATTGTTCCTAAGAAAGATTGGACGCTGTTTCCGCATTTGATGATTCAACACGGTCGAGCCACATGCCGCGCACGTGTCCCCCAGTGTGAAGAATGCGTGATTAACGAAGTCTGCCCGTCATCACGCACGTGAATATCAACCTCGCCTTAGTGTCAGACTATGCTCTTGTCGATCGTTTCGGAAAACTTTCCATCATGGGCATTTTCGAGCAACTCTGGATCGGTCGGTTCCCTGCGGTGCATCCGCGGGTACACCTCGTCCTACGTCTAAAGGGGAAACGGACCGAAATCGGCAAGCATACGGTGCGCATTCGATTTCTCAACGACGAGCAGGACGAGATCATAAGTGGTGACGGAATCTTCGAGTTTAACGAACCACCGGCAGGTGTTATTGAGATTGAGGCCGGCACAGTACTCGTCTTCGACCTGCCTCTCGCAAAACCAGGCAAATATCACTTCCACATAGCAGTCGATGATGACATAACGACAACCGTTCCCCTCACCGTTGCACAGGCACCCACCGCACCCGCCCCAGGTTTGCAGAACTGACACCAGTTGATGGCAAACGGGCACCGAATCCAATGGTTAGTCCCTCTTGTACTTATGCTCATCGGGCTGGCCTTTGGTTTGGCGGGTTACCCGTTACTCGATCCGGACGAAGGTCGAAACGCCGAGGTCGCCCGGGAAATGGCCGCCTCAAACGACTACATACTGCCACGACTTAACGGGCTGCCTTACCTGGACAAACCCATCGTCTTCTTTGGTGCCGCAGCGGTATCAATGGAAATCTTCGGTCCCACGGTTTTTGCCGCACGCGTCACGCCACTCGTCTTCACCTTGCTCACGCTCTTGCTTGTTTGGTGGTTCGGTACACGACTGTACGGACCCGTCGGTGGGTGGACAGCTGCAATTGCAACCGGGACAATGCCACTCACACTCGCGTTTGCACGCACAGTCATCTTCGACAGCGCATTGACGTTTTTCGTAACCGCCACTCTCGTTTCATTTTTCATAGGGTTAGAAGCGGAGGACACGGTAGCAGGACGAAAGGCCACGCAACGATGGGTACCGGTGGCATTTGGATTCATGGCGTTCGGTGTTCTCACAAAAGGGCCGATCGCCATCGTCATTCCTCTTTTGGTCGCGATCCCATTTGGCATTTTACGAGCCCGATGGAAACGGTTACTCGATCCGGTGGGTTGGCTTCTGCTCGTGGCGATTGTACTCCCCTGGGTCGTGGCTGTTTCGCGGCAGGTCCCGGACTTCGTCCGCTACGTGGTTTACACCGAATCCGTCGGCCGTCTCTTCACCGACGAACTTCGCTTTGCCATGGACGTTTGTTGCGTTGTTCGGATGGAAAGGGAATCGCCAATCTGTTACGACAATGTTCCGCAAGGACGGACGGGTAACGTTCCTCCTGCTATGGATCGCCCTGCCACTTATTTTTTTCTCGCTATCACAATCAAAACGGCCACAGTACATCCTTCCGTTGTTACCGGCAGTCGGTCTTCTCGTTACACACCTGTGGAGCACC
>JAZDDD010000741.1:0-13018 GCA_036679545.1 Gemmatimonadota bacterium
CGTTCGGGCTGTAGCGAAAGAAGGAATCGCGCTGAGTCTCCTCGGTACCGTCATTGGCATTGCCTTGGCCGTCGGCGCATCCGGTCTCGTGGAAAGTGCCGTGTTTGGCGTAAGCCGGCTGGATCCCGTGGCGTTCGGTGTCCCTGCATCTTGATCCTGGCTGCCTTTTTCGCGAGTCATATCCCAGCACGGCGGGTTACGAAGTTGAACTTGATGCAGGTTTTGAGGGAAGAATGACCGGGGGCAGAAACCGTTACGCCGAATTACCCAAGACGCCCCTTTGCGCCCACGTGGCACCGGTTTCGCCCCACTCTACGCCGGACCATGACCAGAATGATATTCTGCTATCTGCCCACAAGCTCCTCGGCATGCTTAAGCAGTACGGGATCACGAGCATCGCCCAACATCCGTGCAATTTCCCGAATGCGGTCGATGCCACGCAACTCGTGTACTTCAGTTGTTGCGATTCCATCTTGCACGCCTTTGCCAACCACAAGATGACGATCGGCGCGTGCGGCGATTTGTGGTAGGTGGGTGATGACCAACACTTGCTTCGAACTGGCGACCTGCGCGAGTGCATCGGCGACCTGGCTTCCGATCTCACCACCAATGCCCTGATCCACCTCATCAAACACGAGTGTCTGAATTTGGTCATGGTGCGCAAGAACAACTTTGAGCGCCAACATGATGCGTGACAATTCCCCGCCACTGGCGACGGTAGCCAACGGCCGTGCGTCGATTCCGGGATTGAGTTGCGCCTTGAACATCACGGTGTCGGCACCTGTCGGTCCGGGATGTTGCGATGCGGTTACTTCCGGGAACACACGCCCGTTTGGCATCCCCAGTGCCGGCAAAAGAGCATCGACGGCCTTTGTTAGGCTGTTGATGGCCGCCACGCGCTTGGCTGTGAGCCGTGCGGCCGCCGATAAAAGTTCGCGTTCCGCTTCCCTACGCCGTTCGGCGATTTTTTCCAGATCGAGTCCCGCTGTGTCGAGTAGCTCCAATTCCTCGCGGGACGTGTCCAATGTCTGGAGCACGTCGTCAATTGTTTTGCCATACTTTTGCATGAGACGATACAAGCTGTCTCGACGCTGTTCTCCGGCGGCTAGCCGTCCCGGATCCATCTCGATATTCGACGAATACTGAGCGGCTTCTCGCGCCAGCTCCGAGATTGCCGTTGACGCGTTGTCGGCGAGTTCCCGCCATACGCCCGTGGACGGATCTATTCGCTCGAGTTGATCGAGCAAGCGTGCAACTTCGCCAAGCACCTCCGACACCGAACCTTCCGGCGCAGTATCCAAAATATTTGCGACACGGTCCGACAACGCCGACAACTCCTCCCCGTGTGACAGTTGTCGAACCTCCAAAGCCAACGCTTCGTCTTCACCCGGCCGCGGGGCGACCTGTTCGATTTCCCGAACGACGTGCCGGAGGTAATCCGCGCGTGTCTGTACCTCATTGCGGCGTGTGAGGAGTGTTTCTTCCTCGGTCCGAATGGTCTGCGCATGTTTGAAACATTGGAGAGTGTCTCGCCGTTCTTGGCCGGCATCTCCAAAGGCATCCAGGATATCGCGCTGTGTCGGTGCCCGCAGCAACGATTGCGATTCGTGTTGCCCGTGAAGATCGACAAGACATGTGCCGAGCGTTGATAGGACGTTTATCGTTGTGGGACTGCCGTTGGCCCATGCGCGGTTGCGACCCTCCGCATTGATCTCTCGGCGTACCAACAACTGACCGTCTTCAACCTCTACACCGGCCTTGTCTGCAACCCGCAAGAAAGGCCCGGCTTCTTCGATTTCGAACGCCGCTTCCACCACGGCGCGTGCCGTCCCGGGACGCAACAGATCCGCGCTGGCACGTTCGCCCAGGAGGAGCGCAAGCGCGTCGACCAGGATTGACTTACCCGCCCCTGTCTCGCCGGTAATGACATTGAGTCCGGGACCTAGCCGCAACGTGACGTCCGCAATGACAGCCAGATCACGGACCCGAAGCTCAGTGAGCATTGTTACTTGCCTCGTGTCCGGACACATCACACCATTGTAACTTGCTGCGCACACGCCCGAAACGTCTTAAAAACGCAACGTTGAACTTCGAACGTTGAACTTCGAACTTCGAACACTGAACTTTGAACGCTCAAAAAAGGAATATTCCATCTTGAGCGTTGAGTGTTGAGCGTTGAGTGTTGATTCGTCCCGCCTGCCGGTTTTACCGAACAGTCAGGCTCTGCTCGGCGGCCCACGCACGAACGTTTTCGGCGATGCCTTCGGCGTCCAGACCGACCCACGAAAGTTGAGTGGAGCGTCCTGCGTGTTCGAAGGTTTGGTCCGGGACACCCATCACACTGACACGGGCGGAAGAACCCGCATCCGCGACACGTCGGGCAATCATTGCTCCGAAGCCATTGACGACCGTACCGTCCTCTACGGTCACCAACAAACGATGACTGCCCAGCAACGTTGCAAACATGGCCTCATCAATTGGTTTGATGAAACGACAACTAACGACCGTGACGTCAAGTCCCTCTTTTGCGAGGGCGGCGGCCGCGTCGAGCGCGGGTTGGCACATAACACCAACCGCGAGGATTGCGCAGTCCTTGCCTTGACGCAAAATTTCCCACGATCCGTATGGTACCGTGCCGATTTCTGCTGCAGGTGGTGCTGGGGCTGGTGCATTGTCGCGCGGATACCGGAGGGTAAACGGTCCCCCTTCGTGCGCCAAAGCGCAACGCAACAATCCGATCATCTCTGCCGCATCCCGCGGTGCGGTGATGGTGGTGTTCGGTACCGCAAGCAGGTACGCAATGTCGTACAAACCCATGTGTGTTTGGCCATCTGCGCCAACCATACCTGCGCGGTCCATGCAAAAGATGACTGGCAACTTCTGAATGGCCACATCGTGAATAATATTGTCGTAAGCTCGCTGCAAGAAAGTCGAATAGATCGTCACGATAGGACGAATACCCTGGGTGGCCAGACCCGCCGCGAACGTCGTTGCGTGACCCTCAGCAATGCCGACATCAAAAAATCGATCCGGCCATTTCTTTTGAAAGATATTCGTGCCGGTACCGGAGGGCATGGCTGCGGTTATTGCAACCAATTCAGGATGCTCTGCAGCCAGTTCCGTTATGGCATTGCCGTACACTTTGGTCCACGCCGGCGGCGGTGATTTGCCCGAGGACGGTTTTAATTCCCCGGTGACGGGATCGTACGGTTTGCGCGCGTGAAATTTCTCGACATCCGGAGATTCGAGTGGGAATCCTTTGCCCTTCTCGGTAATAACATGCACGATGCGGGGCCCATCCAACTTTTTCACAAGATCGAACGCTTGTGTCATGGCTTGCATGTCATGTCCGTCAATCGGCCCGAAATATCGGAAGCCAAGCTCTTCGAAGTACATGCCCGGCGACCAGAGATTCTTAATACTCTCTTCGACATTCCGCGCAAAATCGACAACACGTTGACCACCGACAACATTCGACGCGCGTCGAACCGCCTGTTTGACCAACTCGCGCACGCGATTTGTTATAGGGCTTGCGATGACGGTTCCCAGATACTTAGAAACTGCCCCGACGTTGGGTGCTATGGACATGCCGTTGTCGTTCAGCACAATGATGACGTTGCGATCCGAGTGTCCGGCGTTGTTCATTCCTTCGTAGGGAAGCCCACACGTCATAGCCCCGTCGCCAATGACCGCAACGACGTCAAAATCCTCACCGCGGAGATCGCGTGCCGTGGCGATACCCACCGCTGCTGAAATGGAGGTTCCCGCGTGACCGGCACCAAAATGATCGTGTTCGTTTTCGACGCGACGGAGAAAGCCAGACAAACCGCCTTCCTGCCGCAACGTGCCCAACTGATCATTGCGACCGGTGAGCACCTTCCAGGGGTAGCCCTGATGCCCCACATCCCAAAGGATCTTGTCCTTCGGCGACTCAAACCGCGACAGGAGCGCCACCGTAAGCTCAACGACGCCCAAACCGGCCCCGATATGGCCGCCCGTCTGAGAGACAACGTCGATCAGGCGTTGGCGCACCTCATTGGCAAGCTGCGTAAGATCATCGACACTGAGATTCCGGAGATCCTCAGGTCCTTTTATTGAATTGAGTAGTGTCATATCAGTTTTCCTGCCATCAGTGGCGCCTGTTTATGATGAATTGCGCCATTTCCTCAAGCAGCACAGAATCTACCCCACCCCTACCCAGTTGGGCTATGGCGTTTTGGACACATCGCTCGGCCTCTCCAGCGGCGGCCTCGAGCCCCAATACGGTCGCAAAGGTCGCTTTGTTCTGCCGCTCGTCTTTTCCGGCGGTTTTGCCCAGTTGAGTCGATGACGCCGTTGCATCCAAGACATCGTCAGAGATCTGAAAGGCCATGCCGATCTCCTGGGCGTAATTCAGGACAGCTGCCATCCGCGCCGCATCGGCACCCGCGGCGGTGGAACCAATCTGAACACATGCCGAGATGAGGGCCCCGGTCTTTCTTGTGTGAATCTCGGTGAGTTGTTCGATCGAAGCGGGTTTGCCCTCGTTCTCCAGATCGAGCAATTGACCACCCACCATCCCAGCGGCCCCGGCACCCCGGAACAGAAGCCCACCGACCTGACTCGTGGCATCCTTCGTGAGCCGCAGACGAGTCGCGCCCGCAGCCAACACTCTGGCCGCGAGCGGTACCATGCGAAATCCTGCCTCCGTAGCGGTTGCGACGTCGAATTGGACGTGTGTGGTGGGTCGACCCCGTCTAAGGTCATCATCATCCATACAGGGGAGGTCGTCGTGCACCAGCGAATACGTATGCACCACTTCGACCGCCGCCGCCAACTCGGTCACGTCCCCCATCCCACCCAACTCACGGTAGGTGGCCATGACCAACGCCGGACGAAACCGTTTGCCGGGGCCCGCCAAACTGTACGCGACCGCCTCGCCGACACGGCCACCCAGTTCTGACGCGGCCCGCTCCCCCCAACGCGCCAGTACCTCGTCTATCTGAGGCCTTGTGGCGTCGAGGAAGCGTTGCAGCTCAGTCGATGTCGCGACCCTTGATGGACCCATCCGCAGCCTCCACAACCGATCTCACAGTCAACTCAGCCTCTTCCAGGAGGGCACGCGCAGACTTCAAGCCGGTGACCCCTTCCTGAAAAAGCTCGATCGCCTTGTCCAGATCCAGATCTTCGTCCTCGAGCGCCCGAACGATCTGCTCGAGTCTCTTAAGCTGTGTACCAAATGAAGCTGGCACCTTCGGAATAGCCTTGGCCCGCCGGCGATCAGTCATCACGTCATGTCGCCCGGCGCACGCGACACGGCTTCGACATCGCCGTCAGCCACGGTGAGCGTGAAGCTTGCGCCCGCAGAGAAATTATGAACCGACCGAAGAACCTTCCCATCCGCACGTGGCACGGCAAAGCCACGGCTCAACACCTTCAGCGGACTCAGGGCATCAAGTTTTCCGGCCATTGCGGTGACCACGGATTGGTGACGCTGCACCTGGTTTTGCATCCCGGAGACAAGTCGGTCACCGGTACGCTCGAGGCGTTCTCGACCCAGATCCGCACGCCTCGTCAAAGATCGCGCGAGTCGTTGTGCAAGTTCGCTCACCGAATCAGTGGCACTCTCCACGTCAGGTACCGCGGCCTCCGCCGCCGCCGAAGGCGTCGCCGCTCGTAGGTCAGCCACAAGGTCCGTCAGGGTGACGTCCGTCTCGTGCCCGACACCTGAGACGGTTGGGACGGTACAAGCCGCCACCGCCCGTGCGACGAACTCCGTGTTAAACGCCCATAGATCCTCGCGTGACCCACCACCACGCCCTACGATGATCACGTCCACTCCGGGAATCCGATTTGCCAAATCCAACGCGGCAACAATCTCAACTTCAACACCCTCACCCTGCACGCGAGTGGGTGCAAGATATACCTCGGCAATTGGCCATCGACGACGAATGACGGCAAGCACGTCACGGAACGCAGCGCCGTCCGGGCTCGTCACCACACCGATGCGAGAGGGGTAGGCGGGCAATGGACGTTTGCGTGTGGGATCCAACAGTCCGTCTTTGAGAAGCGCCTCTTTGGCACGTTGTAACTGTAGCTCCCACACACCACCGGTGGTGGTGGGAATCATTCGCTTGACATGAAGTCGAAACTCACCGCGTTCTTCCCACACCGTGGGACGAACCTCTACGAACACCTCCAACCCTTCCTCCGGGCCGGGCGACACCCGACGCGCATCGTCTCGCCACATCACACAACGGACTTGAGCGGTGGCATCACGGAGAGTGAAGTACCAATGACCACTGCGGTATGACTTAAAGTTGGCGACCTCACCACGAACCCAGAGTCGTTTGAAACCGGCTTCGATCAGCTGCCTGGACCGACGTGTGACAGCGGCTATCGTCCAAGCACCGTCCTGCGGCCTTGTTCCCGATCCTTCAAACAGATTTAGTTCGCCGCCCAAAGTCTTGCAGATTGCACAGTGTTGTAAAGCAACATCGTCACCGTCATCGGTCCAACACCGCCCGGCACTGGCGTTATGGCGGAAGCCACCTCTTTCGCCGTGTCGAACTCAACATCCCCGACCAAGCGATAACCCCGTTCCCGTTCCGGTGCGTCGACACGATTTACACCAACATCAATGACCACCGCACCGGGTTGGATCATATCTCCGGTCAAGAAATTTGGACGGCCAATAGCTACAATCAAAATATCGGCGCGGCGGGTAACGTCCGGCAGGTTTTTGGTTCGGGAGTGACACACCGTGACGGTGGCATTGCCCCCTTTGCCGTGTTGCCAAAGAAGCGACGCCATTGGCCGGCCAACGATATTTGATCGTCCGACAATCACCGCGTGTGCGCCATTCGTTTCAACACCCGAGCGGAGTAAGAGTTGCTGCACACCCGATGGCGTGGCGGGAGGAAAACCCGTTTTGTCTCCAATCGACACCTTGCCGACGTTTTCCGGATGAAACCCGTCCGCGTCTTTTCGTGGATCGATGCGCCGCAACACACGCTCAGCGTTGATGTGATCGGGTACGGGAAGTTGTACAATCATGCCATGAATCTTTGGATCAGCATTTAGTCGATCGACCGTGGCGAGAAGATCCGCTTCACTCGTGTTACCCGGCAGAATAATGGTTTCGCTGTGGATGCCCACCTCGTCGCATGCCTTGCCCTTCATTCTGACATAGACATGACTGGCTGGATCATCACCCACCAAGACGACAGCAAGACCGGGTTGTGTACCGTTGTCGGTGAGTTCTTTCACCTGCGGCGTCAGCTCCTTACGGATTTCCGCGCCAATAGCTTTTCCATCGATAATCTTAGCGGGCAAATTCCACCGACCTTGTTTCCCGAACAACCACCACCTTGATCTGGCCCGGGTATTGAAGTTCGTTCTCGACTGTTCGAGCGATCTTTTCGGACATCTCCTGCGCCTCTTTGTCTCCCACGGCCTCCGGGGAAACCACAATACGAATCTCGCGCCCCGCCTGAATGGCGTATGTCTTCTCGACACCGTCAAAACTGTTGGCGATCTCTTCTAACCGCGTCAGCCGTTTGACATAACTTTCGAACGCTTCGCGACGAGCGCCCGGTCGTCCGCCACTCGCCGAGTCAGCGGCTTGCACGATCACGGATATGGGTGTCTCGTGCGGTACGTCGTCATGATGCGCCGCAATACAGTTTATGACGATCGGGTCTTCGCCGTATTTCGTCGCAACCTCTACACCTAACTCAACATGGGTTCCTTCATGTTGGTGCGTCAGAACCTTGCCGACATCGTGCAGGAGCGCGCCACGCTTGGCGAGATGCACATCCAACTTGAGTTCAGCGGCCATGATACCGGCTAACGCGGCCACCTCCTTCGAATGTTCGTACATATTTTGACCGTATGACGTGCGAAATTTCATGCGCCCCACGAGCTTGACCAACTCCGCATGCATGCCGTGAATACCGACTTCGTACACCGCCTGTTCACCGGCTTCGACAATCTGTTCGTCAATCTGCTTGCGGACCGAGTTGACGATCTCCTCAATGCGACCCGGGTGAATACGACCGTCTGCAATAAGTTGTTCCAGCGCCACACGCGCGACCTCGCGCCGCACCGGATCAAAACATGACACGATCACCGTATCCGGTGTGTCGTCGATGATGACGTCAACGCCGGTCGCCGTTTCGAACGCGCGAATATTGCGACCCTCACGTCCGATAATCCGGCCCTTCATTTCGTCGTTTGGTAGTGATACGGCAGATACCGAAATCTCGGAGGCGTACTCGGACGAAATGCGCTGAATCGCCAACGCGAGGATTTTCTTTGCCTCGCGATCGGCAGTGCGTTTCGCCTCCTCTTTCAACTCGCGAACCATGGCCGCCGCTTCGCTTTGCGCTTCGGCGGAAATCTCCTGCGTGAGCTTCGCTTTCGCTTCCTCAACCGACAACCCCGCCAGCTGCTCAAGGCGTTGTCGATGTTGGTCCCCCAGTTGCTCTATCTCGGCGGCTTTTTGCTCCAGTGCTTTCTCGTGGTCGACAGACTCATCCTCTCGCCGCTTGAGTTCTGTTGTGCGATCGTCAAGTTTTGCGGATTGGCGATCAAACGTCGATGCCCGTTCCTCAAGACGGCGTTCAACCCGTACGATTTCGCTGCGGCGTTCCTTCTCCTCGGTGTCCCAATCCTCCCGGGCCCGCATGACGTCTTCCTTGCCGGCCAACAGGGTCTGTGCCTTTGCGGCTTCGGCGTCCCGTCGAGCATCTGAGACAAGCCGCTCCGCACGCTGTGTGGCGGATTCACCTGCCGCTTCCGCGCGGCGACTTTCCAAGTTTCGCCCCAATACGTAAAAAACCGCCCCGGCCACCACAGAGGCTCCGAGAGCGGTAAAAACCACGTCGATTGGCATATATCTATCTCCAGCGGCTTGCAGCACCCGGCATCCGCATTCTCATCAACTATCAAGGGGGGTGCTAAGAGATTTAGTTACTTGAAATTAGCCGCCGGAAACACAATCGGCAAACTCAATGGGGTGGGGTCTGCCGCTTTTGAGGGGGCACGAAACGAGCGAGATCATCGGTCAAACGACGAATGCGTTGCTGCAGGTCTAGGTCAGCGGCCTTCACTTGAAACAGCTCGTCGGTGATTGCCAGGGCGGTCAAAATAGCCGCTTTTTGGCTCTCGACGATATTGCCGAGGGCCCGAACCTCCGAGAGCGCCCGATCGACATGCGCCGCTACGGCGCGTGTGTAGTCTTCGGACCGATCCGACCGGAGGCTGTATTCGTCCCCCCCGATGGTCACCGTGACCGAGGTCTTTTTTTCGCTCATCGCTGGGCACCATCGGCCAAAAGTTGCTCCTCGAGAAACCGCAGTCTGGCCAATAGCCTCTCCACACGCTGACGAGCCTCATCCAGTCGCTCTTGGAGATTGCGGTTCTCAGTTTCAAGATCTACGATGCGGGACCGCGACGACACCACATCATAATCTCCGCCAGACATTTCTGCCTGTGCCGCCTCCGCACGCTGGGCGCGAAGACGAAACGCGGAGACCTCTTCCGCCAACAGGCGGGTCACCACTTCAAGTTCGCCCAAAGGATCCCGTTGGGGATTATCTGCGCTCGACACCAAGTTGCTCCTTCAACGCCCTTAACACCTTGTCCACCGCCCCATCGATATCTTTGTCCCGGAGAGTCTTGTCACGCGCCCGAAACACCAGTCTCCACGCAACGCTGCGACCGGCATTGTCGGTCCCGCGATATTCATCGAAAACGGCACATGATTCAAGATATCCGCCCCCCCTTTTTTTAATGACCGCCTCCACCTGGTCAGCCAAAATGCCATCGGGTAACATCAGGGCCGGCAAATTCCTGTGAGACCGTGCCGCCTTCAATGAAGTAGCCAAGTCCAATTCGAAACTGAATACTGGGGCCGCCCACGCCGGAACGTCGATGGTGACCGGACCCGCCCAACCTCGGACGGTTCCTTCCTGATCATAGTACGTTACCCGTCCCTCGTCCGTTACGACCCGTCCCGGCGGGCCACACTCGCCGGCTAGGGCGGCGAGGAAGGATTTGACATCCCAAATATCGAAGTCGACCGAATTGGGGATGGACCAATGGTGAGGGTGTTGAGATCCGGTAACGACTCCGGCCACGCGGAGAGTTTCTTTGGGCAACCGATCGGCGCCGCGCGCGGCGAAGACGACACCGACTTCGAACAACCTGATATCACGCTGCTTTACAGACCAATTGTGTTGGACCGCACGGACAAGCCCAGTGACCAGGTCGGTTCGGAGAAACTTTTCTTCCATGGACAATGGATTCAGTACCGCTTGAGCGTCATCTCCCACCTGTGAACCCAACGACGAAGACCGGGCCTCGTGTAACCCGAAACCGGTCAATATCACCCGAGCACGACCCTTCACCGCCTCCTGCGATTCGTGGGGAACCTGACTGGGTCGGAATGGTCGCAGGACGATGGGGAACGAATCGTAACCCCGCACCCTCGCGATCTCCTCAATGAGATCGACTTCGCGTGTAACATCCGGCCGCCATCCCGGTGGTTGCACCGCGAAACGATCGTCCTTGGGCGCGACCGCAAAGCCAAGTGCGGTGAGATACTTTTCAATCTCGTCTCGGCCAATTTCCACGCCGAGCAGACGCTGCACCTGCTCAGGGCGCAGGAAAACAGACGGGATACGCTCGGGCTTAGGATAAATGTCCACCGGGTTGTCTGCTTCTTCTCCACCGGCCGTTGTTAGCATCAACTCTACTGCACGATGAAATGCATCCGTCATCCCCTGGATATCGACCCCGCGTTCAAATCGATACGAAGCGTCCGTACTCATCTGTAAGGCCACCCGAGTTTTCCTGATCCGCTTTGGATTGAAGAATGCGGCTTCGAGTACAATGTTGGTGGTATCGGACCGCACTTCCGACGAGGCGCCGCCCATGACGCCACCGATCCCGGTGGGTCCATTTGCATCACAGATCATCGTCATGCCGGACTGCATTACCCGCTCTACGTCGTCCAGGGTCTTCAGTTTTTCTCCACCCGTCGCTGCTCGCGCGATGAGTGAGGGCCCAGCCAACCGATCCAGGTCATACGCATGCATGGGGTGATTCATTTCGCGGATGATATAGTTGGTCACATCGACGACGTTGTTAATACAACGCTGTCCGACACTCTGGAGGCGTCGTTGCAACCAGTCCGGCGACGGACCGATGCGCACCCCGCGAATGACGGCCGCGAGGAACCGATAACAACCGTCAGTATCGTCGATACGGACTTCTAACCCGCCGACAGTACCCGATTGATCATGCCGCTGCAGCGTCTTGGTCTCGCCGGGGCCGCCGGGAATGTGCTCGAGCTTCACCGGGCGACCGATGACGGCGCCGAGTTCGCGTGCAACACCGCGATGACAAAGAAGATCGGGACGATTTGGTGTGACTTCGACATCGAGGCACACGTCATCAATCCCAAGGGCAGTCACCAGCTTTGTGCCTAACGCGGTGTCGGCATCCAACGGCATGATGCCGTCTGCATCACCACCTAACTCCAATTCTTTTGCCGAACACAACATGCCGTTCGATTGAACACCGCGGATTTTGGAGCGTTTGAGCTTTACGCCACCCGGCAATACTGAACCGATCGGTGCGAAGGGATATCTTACACCGGCAGCCACGTTCGGCGCGCCACACACGACCTCCACCACCTCCGAGCCGTTGTTCACCTGGCACACGGACAGGCGGTCCGCGTTGGGATGTTGTTCGACGCGTTCGACGAGGGCCACGATCACGTCATCCAAGCCTTCATTGGCCCGTGTCACCGATTCGACCGGAGATCCCAACATGGCCAATTCGTGCGACACATGACCAGCGTCGAGTTTCGTGTCGAGGAGTACACCCAACCAGTCGAGCGACACATTCATGTGGCACTCACATACTGATCGAGGAACCGCATATCGTTTTCGTACAACATTCGAATGTCCGGGATGCCGTAGCGCAACATGGTGATCCGATGGGGACCCATGCCGAAGGCATACCCTGTGTATCGCTCGGGGTCTATCCCACAGTTTTCAAAAACCGCGGGGTGCACCATCCCCGCCCCCATGATCTCTAAGAACCCCGTCCCCTTACAGGTACCGCACCCACTACCGCGACACATTTGGCATTGCACGTCCACTTCCGCCGACGGTTCCGTGAAAGGGAAGAAAGAAGGGCGGAACCGCACCGTGGTGTCCTTCGCAAAGAAGTGTTTGACGAAGTAGTCGATGCCAGCTTTGAAATCAACGAACGTGACATCTTCATCGACAACCAACCCCTCGAGTTGTTCAAAGACCGGCGCGTGCGAGGCATCAAACGCATCCCGTCTGTACACAACCCCGGGTACCACGATTCGAACGGGTGGTTCGTAGTGTTCCATGATACGCGCCTGCATGGGAGACGTGTGCGTCCGGAGCAGGTGGCCGTCGGATAGATAGAAGGTGTCGTGCATGTCAACGGCAGGATGGTCCAACGGAATGTTCAGTTTTGTGAAGTTGTACTCTTCTGTCTCAGCTTCCGGTCCCGTAACCCGACTGAAACCCAATTCCTTGAAAATGTCACAGATCTCATCGACAACTCGGTTGACCGGATGAATGGCACCACGCCACCGTGCGCGGCCGGGCATGGTCAGGTCTTGTGCCGATGTCGTTTCGGCGACCTCCATCTGCGCGTGCCGCCGATCGAGTGCTTCCTCAATCTGCTTCTTGAGGTCGTTGGCTCGGCGGCCAAGTTCCCTCCGTTCGTCCGGGGCCACGGTACCGAGCGATCGTAACAACCCGGAAAGACGACCCGCCTTTCGACCTAAGACGTCAATACGAATTTCGGAAAGACGATTTTCGTCGGCGTGAGGGATTTCGGCCAGCGTTGCGGCGACCGCCTCGAATTCGTCGCGGGCAGACGGTTTCGACATACGCGCTTTTTCTGACTGGTGAGGGAGTTGTCGAGGCGGGGCGCCGTTGTGCCCCGCCGTCTATCTGGTGAAACCGCGTTTAGGCGTCGGTCTTTG
>JAZDDD010000742.1:0-10754 GCA_036679545.1 Gemmatimonadota bacterium
GGGGGCTAATCCCCCCTCCGCCGAAAAACGGTGAGGGGGCTTAGGTAGGCAGGGGGACAACGTTGACCCGGTGAACAGTGTGCCGGTTAGGAGATTGGTCGCACCACCCCACATAGCAACCGTCCAGTTGTCCACGGCGCACCGACTTCGTCGGCCAGGGCTTCCAGCTGTTTGAGATTGGTTTCGATCAATGTGCGGAGGCGAGAATGGCGACGAACTCCTCGCCGACTAACGCGTACTGTTGCTACGGCATCCCGGTGACCTCGGTGAGCGTGCCACTCCACGCGCCACCGGTTATCCGGCCGAGTCGTTGCGACAGAGATGTCGGCGATGCTTCGGCGCGACGACGCACCGTGAGGTCACCATTTAAATCCGACTTGCACGTTGCATAATTGTTCGCGCAGGGACTCTACGGTGCTTTGGATTTCATCGCTGTTGTCCAACGGTATACGTCCGAAGGCTGTTTCGAGGTCGTTCACACGCGTCTGCGCTTCACCGGCCGTGGCGTTTGCGCCAAGGACGGCACGTTGCAGACGTTGGACTTCCTTCTGGAATGCCAGGACCTGCGGGCTCCGCTGGAACCTGGTCGAGCATGGACGTCAAAGGTTTGCGGTGCGCCGAATTCCGTCACCATGCCGTTCTGACTCGTTGCGAGTGAGACGGTGTAAGTCCCCGGAATAATATGGGGTCCGTTGTGCGCACCGCCGCCACTGCCGAAGAGGTAGCATCCACGTTGCTGTGAGAATCGGCTTACCAATCCAAACACGATAAACACAGTCGCATTGCACGGTCAGCTGGCTGCCCTCCATAACCTCCGGACTCACCTGTAGTTCGGGTGATACGGTTCCCGTTTAGCTGCGCAGACGGAACGTGACCGGTACCGAGAATTCCCAGGCAACAGCTTGTCCGTCACGCGTTCCTGGTGAGAATCGCCAGCCTTCGATTGTATCCTTGGCCGCCGCGGTCAATATCTCAAATTCACCGGTCACTAGTTGAACCAAGACCGAGCCATCGGTTTGCACCACGGCGTTGACCATCACAGTTCCTTCTATTCGACGAACGAGAGCCCGCTGCGGGTATGTGGGATACGGAGCGGTTATCGCCTTCGGCTGTATCAAAGCGCCGACGCCTGGTGGCGGTTGGAAGTCGATTCCATACGAGAACCGTACAGGTACGTTCATCCGCCATTGCATTGGCACGCCATCGTGTGTTCCTGGTAGGAACTGCCACTGGGCAACAGCGTCGCGCGCGGCCTGCCGCAGGATTCCCGGTCCGTCCACGCCTTCAACGGTCACATTTCCGTTTTCATCAATGTGTGCCGCAACCTGCACGTCGCCCTCAATACCCTGTTGGCGTGCGCGCTGGGGCATGCCAGGCATCGGTGCGAAAAGTGGTTCGGGATCAACAAAGGTTCCTTCACCTTCTGGACGTTCAAAAACCAGATTGGGAACGCTGGTTGGTGGCGCAACGACGACACTTGTGTCGCCGAGCTGTTCGTCTATTGTTGGGAAAGCCGCGATGGTCGCTTGCAATTCGGTAATTGTCGATCTTTGGTCGGCGGACGCCGCACGACAAACGTTGAGGACGGCAGCTACCGAGTCAGTGTCACGCACCTCATCCAATATGGTCACCAGGTGACGAACGACCTCGTCCCTTGATTCCGTAATCGTCGTTATGCGTCGATCTATTTCGACAATCGAGTCAGTGACACGGGCGATCTTTCCACTCATGTCGTCTTGGGAGGCGAGAATAGAAGACCTAAGTGAACGAACATTCCCACCCATCACGGAAACACTATCGTTGACCGTATCCGCCCATTCAGGAAGCTCCGCCTGTGTGGGCAGGATTTTTCCTCCCGCGAAACCCACAGTCCCCACCAAACCAAGGACGGCCACGTGGCCCAAGGATAGTTGCGCGCTCTTCTCTACAACACCGCTGCCCATCTGCCGCGCCAAAGCCCCAGGGTAACGCAAAAGGGTGAGGAACCACCCAAACCCGAGCAATAGGAATATCCGCATCCGCTGACGTTTTGATTTGATCGGTACGCCGGCCTCGTTCAATCGACTCATGACCGCGCTTTGAATCTCGGAGCTGCTCGCTCCTTCACGCTTCATTCGGCGCTTGGTTTCGAGCATTTCATTCACGATGGGTGCGAAATCCGCCTGTTGACGTGTCTTGAGGATGTCGGGGAGGGGAGTTTCGTCACCTAACACGGGCACCAACAGACGGTCAGGAAACGTGGTTTGGAAATACTCGTATTCCTTTCGTACCCAATCGGAGCCGGCCGCGTGTTTTGTCCAAAAGACCATGACTGCGTCCGCCTGGTCGAGCCCGTCCTGCAACGCAGCCTCCCACGGCATGCCCGGCTTGATGGTATGATGATCGTGGAAGACCTGGTGGCCCATGGATTCCAGCAGCAAACCAAGCCCCTTCGTTCGGACCCGGTCTATGCTCGAATAGGAAATGAACACTCTGTTCGCCTTCGATTTGGTCTGTTCGTACACGCTCATGATCTTTCCCCCGGGCTCCTTCGTGGACATCCTGGTCGCTCGCTTCCTCCCCCAACACTTTTGGCTAAAGCATTAACTCACAACCACTTGGATTGCAACAAGAAACATCGATCGGGGTTGGATCGCCAACCCGTAACTTTCCACGAGCCCTCAATGAACTGCAGATCCGTCAAGGTGGCGAGTTGGGCTTCGGGTGTTTGCGCGACACTCGCGTAGGCGGGGACGAACAAGCAAGCGACGAAGCTCATATAACCCGTGACCTGAGCGAATCTGATGTTCATGAAAACTCCGTGTGGGCCGAGGTGTGATCCAGGTGTTGACGACTGGAAGAAATGTCAGGAGACCATCGACACTCGGCCAAGACATTGCCGACGAACAGGCGTATGGATCACACCAACGGTGGACGACGTTGGCTCGCTGAACAGAGCAGAGTTACGAAATCGGTCGCAGTCCTCCCCACACCGGCAACCGCCCGCTCGTCCACGGTGCACCAACGTCGTCCGCCAGGTCTTCTAACCGCGTGAGATTGGTTTCGATCAACGTGCGAAGGTTGCTGAGTATGGCGACGAACTCTTGGCCGATTACCGCGTACTGTTCCTGGTGCATACCGGTTATCTCAGTCAATGTGCCACTCCATGCTCCGCCGGTGATGCGACCGAGCGATTCAACGGTGTGCTGAATTTCGTCGCTGTTGTCCAGTGGTACACGTTCGAATGCCGTCTCGAGATCGTTTACACGTGTCTGCGCTTCGCCAGCCGCGGCGTTTGCGCCAAGGACGGCACGTTGCAGGCGTTGGACTTCCTTTTGGAATGCCAAGACCTGCGGACTCCGCTGCACCTGATCGAGCATCGAGACATCGAACGTTTCCGGCGTGCCGAATTCCGTGACCACGCCGTTCTGATACATGGCGAGCGCAACAGTGTAGGTCCCCGGAATGATGTACGGTCCGTTGTGCGCGCCGTCCCCACCACCGAAGAAGCCACCGCCGAACCCTCCACCGCCCCCACTCCGTCTCGTGATGGGAGTCGCGGATGGATAACGGAGATTCCAACGCACGGTCGTCATACCGCTCGATGTCCCGCCGGTCAGGCGCGTGACGAGTGTGCCTTCGGGGTCACGAATCGTGAGGATCATCTGTGCGGGGACTTCGGTATCCTCCAGCCGAAGCGAATCCCATGACGGATAGAATACATCCTCACCGTCCTTGGCCGCCGCGCGGTCGGCACGTTCGCGTTCTTGTCGCAACGTGCGGATGGCGTCCTTCCGGTAATAGCGGAAGGTTGCGCCCGCCTCCGGGTTGGCTGCTGTGTAAAATGTCTCGCCCTGCCAATTGGGATCCGGGTTTGACGCAACGAACATTGGGATACCGGTAATAGGTACCAACCCGCCGTTGCTGGCCATGAACTCAGGCGTCAATGCGCGAAGTTGTTCGAGACCGTCGAACACGTAGAACCCGCGCCCAAAGGTGGCGATGACAAGGTCGTCGTGTTGTGTTTGGAAGACCATGTCGCGCACTTGAATGGTGGGAAGGTCAGCGCCCAGTTTGGACCAACTCTCGCCACCGTCGTTTGAGAAGTACGCGCCGAACTCCGTGCCCGCAAAGAGTAGGTCGGGTTGTTTGTAGTCTTCGAGAATCGTATACACCGTGCCGCGCTCGGGAAGGTCGTTCTGAATAACCTCCCACGAAGCCCCAAGATCGGTGGACTTGGCAATGTACGGCTTGTAGTCGCCAGCTTTGTGATTGTCAAACGCGACGTAAACCGTGTTAGGATCGTGCCACGACGGTTGAATGTCGGTGACGAAGGTGGTGTCGGGCACGTCGTTTCCGATTGAGGGAATCGCGCGCCAGCTGTCGCCACCGTCTTCACTGATTTGAATCATGCCGTCATCGGTCCCTGCGAACAGCAGCCCCTCCCGAATCGGCGACTCCGCCATGCTCACGATGGCGCCCCACACGGAAGTCGATCGGTTCTTGGCCACGGCGCCCACGCCCCACACGCGGTCCATCATCGTCAGCCGGTTCCTGTCGATGCCTTTCGTGAGGTCAGGGCTTGCGTATGTCCAACTGCTCCCACGGTCTTCCGACCTGAAGATGCGATTCGCCGCGAAGTACAAACGTGCGGGGTTGTGTGGGCTGATTAAGAGCGGTGCATCCCAGTGCCATACGAGCGCCTCGTCGAGCGCGCCTTCAGGGCGGATGGAGATGCGCTCGCCGGTCTCCAGGTTGAAGCGTGAAAGCCCTGCATGTTGTGACTCGGCGTACACGATGTTCGGGTTCTCCGGGTCAATACGCGAATAGAAGCCGTCACCGCCTTGGGTCAAAAACCAGTCGGCGTTGCGACCGCCCCGCCGCGTCCGCGTTTGCGATGGCCCCCCGACGGAGCTGTTGTCCTGTGTGCCGCCATAGATACGATAGAACGGCCGAGTGCTGTCCACCTCAACGCGGTAGAACTGACCCAACGGCAAATTTTCGAACCAGCGGTACGTGGCACCGCGATCCCAGCTCTCGTAAAGACCGCCGTCGCTGCCGGTGATCAAGTGATCGGTGTCGTCCGGGTCGATCCAGAGTGCGTGGTTATCCACGTGTTTGTTCTGCTCGCCCAAGATCTCAAAGGAGGCGCCGCCATCGTTGCTGATCCACGTGCGAGTGTCCATTGCGTAAATCCGATCCACGTTCACCGGGTCGGCGAAGATCTCCTGATAGTAGAGACCGATCGTGGAGCGATCGCTGCGTCGCTGCCACGAGACGCCGTTGTCGGTGGAACGGTAGAAGCCGCCGTTCGTTGCAGCTTCCACGATTGCGTACACCACGTCGGGCGCGGCGGGTGACCGAGCCAAACCGATGCGGCCAAGTTCTCCGGATGGAAGACCACGTCCGGATGACGTCCACGTTTCACCGCCATCGGTTGACCGCATGATGCCCGATCCCGGACCGCCGGCAATGTAGCCGAACTGCCGTCGAGCGCGTTGCCATGTTGTGGCAATCAAGACGTCCGGATTGCGCGGGTCCATCACGACCTCGTTTACACCGGTCCACTCGTTCTCGGGTTCGAGGATCAGCGCCCAGGTGTTACCACCATCGGTCGTCTTGTAGAGGCCGCGTTCTCCGCCACCGTTAAAGACTGGGCCGTGCGCCGCAACGTAGACCGTGTTACAGTCGCGCGGATCAATCACGATTGAACCGATTTGCGCCGACTCTTTAAGACCCGTGTTCTTCCAGCTACGTCCGCCATCTTCCGATTTGTACACACCATCGCCATAGGAGACCGAACGCTGCGCGTTGTTCTCACCGGAACCGACCCAAACAACGTTCGGATTACACGGGCTCAGCGTGACGACGCCGAGTGCAAAGGAGTTCTCTCCGTCAAAGATTGGGTTGAACGTGGTGCCCGCGTTCGTCGTCTTCCACAGGCCCCCCGACGCGGTGGCTACGTACCACGTGGACCGTTTGGTTGGATGGATGGCAAGGTCGGAGATACGGCCACTGATGACTGCTGGCCCGACGGATCGCCAGCGGAGGCTCCGAGCCGCCGAGGCGAGGGTTGGCGTGCGGTCTTCATCAGTTTCGTCGTTGTTTTCGCCACCGCCGGACCTTTGGGCCAGGGCGGGGGTGGTCACGGCGAGTGCTACGACTAAAACAATTCCTTTAATAAGGAACACGGATCGACGAGCAAGCATGGTGTTTTCGGCCTCGTTCGATGGTTTCGTGGTCGGTCTTGGAGTCTTCGGGGGAACCTAGCGCCGGGTTACAGTGCGCGCATGGAGGGGAGTCGTTCCCGGCCCAGAGCGAAATCCTGCGCCGCTCTACATTCGCTCCCTGCCGGCACGTTCCTCCACAATCCCACGCCGGGCCGGGTGGAGGATGTTCCGTGACCTAATTGGTCTCCAACGCCTTTCGAATTGCCCGCAGTTCTTCCAAGATTAAATGGAGGGTGTCCCCGTCCGACGGCGCTGACACGGGTTCGGTGACCGTCAGTCCCTGGCTAACTGGATGAAGCGCTTCCAACTTCTTACGCAGAAGTTGAAGCAGGTCATCAAACTGAATCAGCCCCGACAATTGGCCTTCGAATCCCGTAACGGAATGACTCTGGCCCGCCGTTTGTATTTGAATCGTACCGATACCCAAAAAGCGGTCATACAACGATCGATATAGCCTGAAATCGGTAACGGCGCGAAACGGAATATTCTGTTGAACTTTGGACACAATGCCTTTGTGGATGGTAATTCGGTCTTCTTCAATGAAGTACGTAAGATTCCGTATCCAAAGCCTCACCAGCGGTACTGAAATTATCCATGTGACAAAAATTATCCCGCCGGTAATCGGCCAGAGAATTACTGCAACCTCGCCTGCGGCATTGTTCGGGCTCAGAGGTATGAGAAGCTGCAAAACAATCCCTAGTAACAGCACAAAAAACGAAAAAGTAAGTAGACTAAACCACTGCTTGGTCAATAATCTGGCGTCGGGTTTGACTTCCATTTGCTTCCTCTGATGAAGGTCCCGCACGGGTTGCGTTATCACGCGGAGTGGCGTCGCCTCGAGCCGGATCAAGTCCTATTCGACGGATGCTTACACTAGCCCGTGATCAGCACGGGCTGGTGCAACAACAGACACGGTTGCCCAACGCGCAAGCGACATGACTCTCCGTCATGGGAACCGCGCGCCGGATTCGGCGGGGGAAACCGTCTCCAGTGCGGCCACGGAGGCGGGAGTGCCCTGGTAGTCGATTGCCGGCATGGCAGGTGACGATAGGGCCACGTCTCCCTTCACGGGCGGCGAGGCAATGCCTTCTCTGGCGACCTGTCCGTAACGCGATCCCTGCACCACGATCGCCAGGACGATCACATGCGTCAGGCCCCCCACCGCCAGCAGGGCCATGTATGGGGCTCCCAGGACTGCCCCGACCGCAAGACAAAGCACCCGCAGGTCTCGCCGTTTGATCCTATTCAGCGCGTTATCCGGATATCGATTTCCGAACCGGAGTTGATACTCTTTGGTGACGTAGCTGGCCAGCATAAAACTGCTCACCGCCAACCAGCCGATAACCCACGTTAACGACTGCGGCGCAGACGCCGCCGCGGCAAAGACGATGGCGGTTCCGACGGCGATGTCCGCATAACGATCCAGAATCGTGTCCAGCCACGCCCCCCGGGCGCTCTGCATGTGTTTTAGCCGGGCGACTTCCCCATCACACCCGTCAAGCACCGAGCCGAATTGAATCAAGATCCCGCCGAGAATCCACGGGGCTCGCTGGCTCATCGCCAGGAATGCTGCGCCCATCAGCGCTACCAGGAAGCTGAGCACGCTGAGCTGGTTCGGTGTGATCGCGGTCCGAGCCAGCAACTGTGAAAGCCTGCGGGACAGGGGACGGTTCAGGTATTGCGACACATAACCGTCTTCGCCACCCTTGGAGAGGTCGGCCACCAGAAACCTCTGCGCTTCTTTGTGGCTGGCGGGCGTGTCAACGTCAATCCACCTCTCGCCCGTAACATCGAGTGCAACTACTGTCCCCAGCCGCATGCACGCTGCCACACCGTCACTGAGGGAATACCGGCCGCTGGCCTGCGCCTCCTGAAGTCCCTCGAAAAGGAGCGGCGAGCAGTAGAACATGCCCGTATCTCCTGCGTCCCAGCGCGCCAGGTTCTTCCCGATGGACCGCACCTCGCCGTCGTCAATCACCACCTTGGTGAGATCCGAAAGGTCTGACACGGCGTTGGTCGCGTAGTCGATAGCCAGCACTATCTCGAGATCCCGCGGCGGTTGGGCCAGTACCTTGCGGATCAATTCCTCCGAAAACAGGTGATCCACCATCGTCAAAAGAAACGGTTCGTTCCCGACCAATGCCGCTGCCGCTGCCGCCGAGCAGCCGTTCCCCAGCTCCCAGTTGTCTGCCACGGCAAAATCAATGACGCATCCCCGGCGGCGGGCTAACTCTTCAAAATGCTCTTGCACATGCTCGGCCTCGTTTCCGAGCACCACAACGAACCGGTTTATGCCTGTGCTCTGCAGTTGGACGACGCATCGCTCGGCGAGCGACAGTCCGTACAGATTGACTAGCGGTTTCGGCGACATCACGCCCGCCGAGCGGAGCCGAGTCCCACTGCCGGCCGCCAGAATGACGGCTTTCGTCTCAATCAAACTCATTCCGTTTCTCCCCCTACACTTCCGATCTTGGCGACGATGCGCTCCGCCAAATCCCGAGTCGCCGCCGCGACCAGGGTCGTCGTTTGCGTGAGCGACTCGAAGGTGGCAAGCGGGTGCCCGTCGGCGGTACAGACATAGCCACCGGCCTCGGTGACCAGCAGGAGGCCGGCCAGAAAACTTTCGGCCGTCAATCGGTTTCGAGTGTCGATGTACGCGTCGAGCGCCCCTGTGGCGACCAGCGACAGTGCGCGCGACGCGCATCCGTAGCAGCGGACGCCGCGGCTCGCTTTCATGAGCTCCACGGCACCAGCGTTCCCCGCCCAGTGATTGAGTTCGAACGAGATCATGGCGTCCGCGACTTCGGTGCAGCCTGATGTGGTCAGCGACCGGCCACCCCAAAAAGCACCTTCGTGGCGGCTGGCAACGTAACATTGTTCGTCCACCGGATCGCCGATGAGCGCATGGGTGACGCCGTGCGCAACAATGCCGTCCGTGACGGGAAGAAGCGCTATCGTCACCGCCGACAAAGGAAGACGCCGGGCTAAGTTGTCCGAGCCGTCAATTGGGTCGATGACGAATCGAAAACCCGCATCGGTGTCCCCAAAGGCAACCGGGGAGGTGGTTTCCTCTGATTCGATCACCCCTCCGGGGAAATGGGCGGTTATCCAGTCGCGAATCCAGCGATCCGCATCGACATCGAAAGCCCTTTGGCGATGGCCCTTGGCGTTCACGCCGACTGAATCGCCTGCGTGCCGCTCCTGCCGAAGGAATATTCGCAGCTCTTCATGGAGGTCCCGGAGTAATCCGAGGACCGGGGCTTGAACCTTTCCAGGGTCGCGCTCAGTTGTAGTTGTCGCTGTCATACCATTTCACCGACCATTGATGATCCTCTCGCTCGTGTTGCTGTAATGGTGTTGCGGTTTCCCGGTTGAACGGGAAGCGCTCGTCGCGGACTGCGAAGAGGGCCGTTCCGTCCGTGGTTACTTTCTGCTCATGTCCAACAAGGCCTCTCGATCGGCCTCCCTCACTCCAGCTATTGCCGTAAAACGGTCGAATTCCGCCCGGCTGATGAGATCCTGGCACCGGGCCTCCGCCGCTGCTGCCGCCAGCCGAGACGGCAGTGAGTCGGTCTCAACCCCGGGTGTGGGAAGCGAGAGAGCCTGCGCGGCGCTTCGTTCGGCGTCGCCGCCCAGCAGCGCTTCCAATGCGTGCAGGTGCTCCTGAGTCATCAAGCGCAGGTTTCTGAGGCGATGCGCCGTGACCCGGCGGCTGACACCGAAGTAGTGTGCCACGCGCGTGAGCCCCGCGAGGGTGAGTGCCCCGCGCCCTTCGCGCGCCCTGCCATCGACGCGGAGCGTCTTCCCGCCGTCATCCCCGTCCGGCGGCTCCGAAAACACCGACAGCACCGTAGGACCTGATCGACCAAGCGTTTCTCGACCGATGCTCTCGACGTAGCGGCGTACCCCGTGCTCCGGGAGCAGCAGATCCGTTGCGAAGGCATTGGCCCGCACCTCGCGGACGTCCTCCTCGGAACCAGCCCGGCAAACGCGCCAGGGCGATTCCCGATCGAACAGGGCGTGGGCCAGACCATGGGCGTAACTGAAGCGCCTGCTACCCAGCCCCACCTGATCGGCGACCACGACCAGTGTGCCGAGACTCGGTTGATTCATGGAAATCGACGTGATACCCGTGGGCAGAGACGCCCTGGCCCCACGGATGCCGAGTGTCGCCAGCAGCTCATCGACGAAGCGGATGGGGCCTTCACCCAACGCCTGCCGGCGCCGCTCATCCTGGGCGACGTGACGTCCCTGCCGGACCGCCTGCCACGTCGTGGTTGGCTGCTCCGGTGAGTAGGTGACTGGGATGTTTTGTATGACGCGATACCCGAGAAGCAGCTCCAGCGAGTGCAACCCCCGGGCGACCTCCACCACATCCCGAAACGACCGCTCGGCCTCATTGTCGGACAGCTCGGAAATCATGCCGAGCAGATCGGAAACCTCATCGTCCCCTTCCGCCTGGTCCGGCCGCTGTAGTCCCAGCAACTCCTGTGTCCCGCACCCAT
Source organism: Gemmatimonadota bacterium (assembly GCA_036679545.1). Taxonomy (GTDB): domain Bacteria; phylum Gemmatimonadota; class Gemmatimonadetes; order Gemmatimonadales; family GWC2-71-9; genus JAZDDC01. The sequence continues at coordinate 10,715 of JAZDDD010000742.1, forward strand.
AGTATTCGGCGAGCCGAGTCAGCTCGGCCGCTTTCACGCT
>JAZDDD010000743.1:0-2738 GCA_036679545.1 Gemmatimonadota bacterium
GATCGAGAGCGTGGAGTTGTCCTGCTGATTTCCGTAGACCCGGTATGGAAAGCGGGTGTCCACGGTCACGTGGTAGAACTGGGCCGTCGGCTGGTTGTAGATGGACGACCAGGACCGGCCCCCGTTGAAGGTGGTCGTTCCGCCCCCGTCGTTGCCTTCGATCATCCGCTCCGGATCGTCCGAATCGATCCAAAGATCGTGGCTGTCCCCATGGGGTGTCGGGATCTCCGTGTAGGTGCGACCGCCGTCGGAGGAGTGCCATAGCGAGGTGTTCTGAACGTACACTCGGTCCCGGTCGCTGGGATGAGCATGGATCCTGTGGTAATACCAGGGCCGCTGCGAAAGCTCGGCCCGTTGGCTCGTCAGCTCCCAGGTGGCCCCGGCGTCATCGGACCTGAAGACACCCGTCTGATCATCCTCAGCTTCGATCATCGTCCAGACACGGTTCGGATTGGCCCCAGACACCGTTACGCCGATTCGGCCTCGATTCTCTCCCGTAGGCAAACCCGGGTTGTTCGTCAGCTCTTCCCAGGTGTCTCCTCCGTCGGTCGACTTGTAAAGCCCGGTGCCGGGGCCGGCCCCACGGAGTCCCCAGGCGAACCGGCGCACCTGCCACATCCCGGCGTAGAGTACCTTTGGATCGGAGGGGTCCATCGCGAGATCGCCGGCGCCGACGTCCTCGTTCATGTAGAGCACCTTGTCCCAGGTTGTGCCGCCGTCACGCGACCGGTAGATGCCCCGCTCCTCGTTGGGGCCCCAGGCGTGTCCGAGTGCTGCGACGTAGACCACTTCCGGATCGGCGGGATGGACGATCACCTTGGAAATCTGGCGAGTGGCCTCTAGCCCCAGGTGACGCCACGTCTCCCCGCCGTCGTCTGAACGGTAGACTCCGTCGCCATGTGAAGTGTTTCCCCGGATCGCGTGTTCGCCCATTCCGGCGTACACAGTCTCGGGCCTGGACGGCGCTACCGCGAGTGCACCAACGGATCCGGTCGAGAAGAATCCGTCGGACACGTTGATCCAGTTGTGCCCCGCGTCCTCCGTCTTCCAAACGCCCCCGCCCGTCGATCCAAAGTAGAACGTCAGACGGTCGGTGGGGTGACCGGCCACGGCGACCGAACGTCCACCGCGGAATGGTCCGATGAGCCGAAACTGCATGTCGTCCAGCGGAAGGGAAGCCAGGCTGGATGCCTCTTGCCCCACAACTGGTCCCGGTGAAGCCAACACCGCCAGAAGGAAGACGATGAAAGTGATACGAAATCCGGTTCCGCACAGCCTGCGTCGCAAGTGGTCGCGGGACGGACGATCGCTATCTCGGAAAGCAACCAAAACTTTTCCCATATGATTGAAACCTTTAAATTTCTTTTGCGTAACTTCTCGTGAGACCAAAGGCGCATATGCCCCAAGCGTCAGCCATCTATTTAGGCGATCAGTGTCCACATCTACCTCCCCCGGCTGACGCATGTTATTGGAAACAAATTGATAGCAAAGACCGCTTTGGGTCGTTAGCGGACCTTGTCACCAATATTAGCTTAATGTCCGCTTTTCGCGAAAGCGGACGTTAAGAAGCCCCGAAAATGGCTAAATCTAAGGTCCGCTTTCGGCCAGAAGGAGACATTCGGATTAGCGAATCCGGTTTTTGATACCTACACCCACCAGAAATGTCAGCAATGAAAGCACCCACGCGATCAGAAGGTACCAATAATTGGGATCGGCCCTATCTACCAAACTCATCATCCACAGAATGAACGTAATCGTTGGCACAAAGAAAGCCGACATCAGGCCTAAGTAGTAACAGATCTCGCTAACAATCCACAAAATTTAGTATCCGTATCTTTGTACATCAACTGCTAATCAACGTCCGCTTCGGGTCGTTAGCGGTCGTTAGCCCCGATATTAGCCTAATGTCCGCTTTTCCCGAAAGCGGACGTTCAATGCGTTTCTGGCACGCCGATTCTTGCTAAAATAGCGGCAACTCCCCAAGGGGGTGTAAAAATGCGTAGTGGTCTGCTCTTACTTTTCTGGTTGTGTGTCTTCACCACAGTAGTTCGTGTGCCACTGCTTGGTTATGAGTTCTGGTTGCTCGCTACCGCGGAGACATTCAGCGAATTAACAGTTTGGGCATTGCTCACCCAACACCTTCCCTTCCTCAGTTGGGTCGCCGATCTCATTACAGCAGTTTTGGGTGTCGAATTCGGCGGCTTAATTCTTGCGTTACCTGCCACGCTTGTGACAATAGTCAAGTTGATTTTCGGCACGCTGATCGGTATCTGGGCACTAGACAAGGTGCGCGAACTAGACGCCACGCACGTATCGGGCCACGAAGCGAAATTAGTCGGCTGAAATGCGTCCGCTTCGGGTCATCAGCGGCCCTTCATCCCTATTCTAGCCCAACGGCCGCTTCCGGGGGTACAGCAGCCGTTCTCGGTCGGTGGTTCGCATCGTCGGGAGTGACATCAAGAGAAAGTAGTCTGAATGTCTGCTTTTCCCAATAGCGGTCGTTCAGAATGCCAGAAAACCACGAAAATGACCGGCAGCTTTCGGCCACAAGCAGTCATTGGCATTTCACTCGCTGCCAATGTCATAACCCCGTCCGGCGTAGCCGGGTCCGTTGCAGCGCCTTGTTTGGTGGCAGGTGTACACGCTTGATTCCAATGATCATTTATTCTGATTTATCTTGAATCCAACCTTTGAACGGAACCCATATCAGGTAGTGGGAGGACGATCCATCTTTTCGG
>JAZDDD010000744.1:0-7500 GCA_036679545.1 Gemmatimonadota bacterium
GGTGGCTTCTTCGATGGGATCGAGGTTGTGAATGGCGAGGTGATCGTCGCGAGTCAGGCTGATTCAAGTTTACATCGCTTCGCAGACGGTGTGACGCGTCAGATCGTGCGTGTTGTCGGGTCGCCTGCGGACATTGGTGTGGACGTCAGGCGTAGTCGGGTGGCGGTCCCGTACATAGATCTCAATCAGGTGGACATTTGGCAGCTGCCTGTCCGATAAAAAGCGGCCCGCGTAGTGCGGAGGTCTCGAAGATCGGGCATTGCGTCTTTGAATGCGAACGCCCTAGCTGGACGAGAGTTTTGACGACTGGAGAATGATATGAGTAGCGTAGCCGCCGCATTTCTTTTCACGAGCACTGTAGTGGCTGCCGGAGCGCTGCCGATTGTCGCGCAGGACGAGGCTCGGATTTGGAACGGGGTCATGCAACTGAGCAGTGGAACCCGTCTTGACGTGTTCTTGACTGCGGTTGGGAGCGAAGAGGTGGTCGGTGCGACAATGAACGTATTCGATGGCCCCGTTAGCTCCGTAACCGAGTTGGCGTGGGACGAACGGCATATGCGGTTTCGTTGGGGCGTTTTTCAGTGTGCCCTGGAGGAAAACGGCGGGGGTGGTTATAGCGGAGGTTGTGATATTGACGGCGGCGGAGCGGTGACGTTGACGTTTGATCAACCGGCCGATTTACGTGAGGCGGCGGACAAAAGATCCGCCGGAGTTGCCAGCGGCGGCGAAACACTTACCACCGACGAACTCCTAGCATCGGGAATGCTGACCCTCTATGAGGCCATACAACAGTTGCGACCAAGGTGGTTGATCCCCCGCGGACCAAACAAGTACCTGCGTCGCCTTTTTGTGTACGTCTACGCGGACGGACAACGAATTGGGGATGTGGAAGCGTTGCGGATGATGCGATCTGAGGATGTAAGTGATGTTCGATATTACAACGCATCGGAAGCCACGCAGCGATTCGGCGCAATAAACGAGGGCGGCGCCATTGCGTTGACTCGGCGCAGATGATCCTGGAATGATCATCTTTGGCGCAATCGTATTTTGTTTGGGTGTAGTTCTCTTCTTCGTCCAAAAAGGTCAAAAAAACAGAGCGTATAACATCAAGTCCGCCCGCCCAGCTCAGGCCGCCGAACTTCAAAAGATGTCGGCTAGTATTGCAAAAGAAATCGGAGCGGGGCACTGGAGAGACTATGTAACCGTGCGCGGAAAAATTACGGCTGAATCGCCACTTCGGTCCGAGCTGACGCAACAGGAATGTGTTCACTATACAATGACCGTTACGCGTGAATTTGAGGAGACGATTACGAGTAGAACATCGCGGGGCTCATCAACCAGGACTCAACGCGGGTCAGAAAGTGTTGCGAGCAATACCAGATCCATTCCCTTTCGTTTGGAGGATGGGAGTGGTAGCATCGCGGTCGATCCGCATGGAGCCAAGATAGATGCCGTTGAGGTACTGGACGACTTCAGGCCGGGCGAGCCTCGGCGAGGGGGGATCACATACGGCGGTTTCTCGTTAACTCCTCGATACCAACAGAATCTCGGAGGCCGACTGACGCTTGGGTATCGGTACAGCGAATCGGTGTTGCCGGTGAACACAACGGTGTTGGTCGTGGGAGCGGTGAACGATACTACGGGCGAAGTCACGCTCCGTCAGCCTGTAGGTAGTGGCAAGAAACTCATCATTTCAAGCAAAACATTTGAAGCACTCACGGCCGCGGCAGACCGCGGCGCACGTTTTGCGCGAAATGGCATGTACGCTTGCTTAGGTGTCGGGTCCGCGTTGATGCTTGGCGGATTGCTGAGGTAGGATCCATGACGTGTCGCCATCATCCCTGTCTGTGAGTCACAACGAGCCACCACCGGCGGCAGCGTCGGGCCTTTCGATTGCCGAATGGTTTGGTGGCATCGATGTTTACTTGTTCGATCAGCTACAGAAAACTCGCTTCACGCCAAGTATGCGTATTCTTGATGCTGGGTGTGGCTAGCACCGCATATGCCCGCTCGGAACTTTCAAGTCGCCGATATCCAGAAGCTTCCGTTCTCTGATGAGGCATTCGACGTAATTGTGTGCAACGCAGTTTTGCACTTTGCCGAGGATGAAAAACACTTCGATGTCATGTGCCATGAGTTGATGCGTGTACTTCGCCCGAATGCTTTTCTCTTCACGCGGCTGGCCTCTGATATCGGAATTGAGGATCGCGTCGTGTCCCGTGGCGGACGACGTTTCACCTTGCCGGATGGAACCGATCGGTTTCTCGTTGACGAACGTATGTTGTTGGACATGACCGCAAAGTTGGGTGGAGAGCTCTTTGAACCAATAAAGACCGTAAACGTCCAGAGCCAGCGCTGCATGACTACGTGGTGTATTCGGAAAAATGCGTAACCCCTCTTGGTCGATAACATCGGCGTGGTGCCGAAGTTGTCAGTCTTTACAAGCTCACCGGTGAATTTAATGCGTGACGGCGAGTTACCGTTTCAACCAATTCGGTGGGATGTGTACAGGGGAGAAGAGTTGTACGAAGGCTTTGACCCCGAAGATTCGGGCTCTTTCGTCAAAACAGTCGACTTCCGAATTTATCGTCATGTTGTCATGGCCGGCCGCGCCGCGCCGGGAGACCGGTTTGAACGGATGATGCAAGCGCTGCATGACCAGGCGATTTCTGGTGCTATGGAACGGGTGCTGGACGGTCAACGCGTTGCTGCGATAATGGGCGGGCACACAATGCCGCGGGGCACGTCTGACTATGCGTCGGTTGCGAGTCTTGCGCGCGCTCTCACGCGAGGCGGTTTATTGGTATGTGCCGGTGGTGGACCCGGTGCCATGGAGGCAAGCCACCTCGGCGCCATGTTTTCAAACCAGAACGATCACGAGTTGACGGATGTGCTCGCGCGATTGGGGGCGGAGCCGGAAGTTCCGGAGCTACTGCACATTGTCGATCCGCGTGGCGTTGTTGATCTTGAGATGGCAGAGAGAGCCCATCGCTGGCTCAGACCTGCGTTTGAAATAGCGGGCAACATCGCTCAGCCTGGTGAGAGCCTGGCCGTGCCCACATGGCACTACGGGCACGAACCTTCTTCACCGTTCGCGACCAAAATTGCGAAGTACTTCCAGAACAGTATTCGCGAGGACGGTCTGTTGGCTGTTGCTGGCCAGGGTATTGTGTTCGCTCCGGGCAGAGCCGGGACGCTACAAGAGATCTTTCAGGATGCAGCCCAGAACTACTATCGCTCTTTCAACGTTTTCAGTCCTATGGTATTGCTCGATGTCGATTACTGGACCACGACGTTGCCTGCCGTTCCATTACTCAAAAGCCTCTTCAAGGCGGAGGATTTTGAACGGCGTGTTTTGGTTACGGACGATGTGGCCCAAGCAGCAAAATTCATCCTGGAGTTTGACGGTAGTAAGTAGAAACGCCGCCGAGCGCCCTTTGCTATTTCATGCGTAGTTCAATTCCTCGCATCAGAGAATTAGGTACCTTTGTATCTGTTGGTCCGCTGTGCGGTAATCCAGGTGACGTGTCGTATGCCCTCCCACCTGCTTCACTGCTTGTTCGACGCTCCACAGACTGTGCATGGTCCATCGAAAACAGGACTTGAACGATGCCCATATTTGAGTATGCGTGTAAAGCGTGCAACCATCAGTTCGAGATGCTCGTTCGGAACACAACCGTTCCAAAATGTCCAGAGTGCGACAACGTTGATTTGGAAAAGCTCTTTTCCTTGCCTAAGGTAAAATCTGAGTCAACTAGGCAGCTCAGCATGAAGGCGGCGAAGAAGCGAGATGCAACACAGGCTAAAGATCGCATGCATGACAGAATGACATACGAGAAGAGCCACGATCGCCACGGGTGATTTTCGCCGGTTTGTATCCCGCGAGGTGTTGAATTCGGCGTTATTTACGGGAGGTTTTACATGTCTATTCGACCGGTCAAGCAAATCGTGCAGGCCCAACCGGCGATTGAGGGTGCCGGGGTGCGCTTGCGCCGCGCCTTCGGATTCGGAAACACAAGCGATTATGACCCTTTTTTACTATTCGATGATTTTCGTAACGAAAACCCCGAAGACTATCGTGCGGGTTTCCCGTGGCACCCCCACCGAGGCATCGAAACTATAACCTACGTGTTGGCCGGTACTGTCAATCACGGTGACAGTCTGGGTAACACGGGTGCCCTGAAGGCAGGGGATGTTCAATGGATGACGGCGGGAAGTGGAATCTTGCATCAGGAAATGCCTCAGGGTGACCCGGCCGGTCGGATGCATGGTTTCCAACTGTGGGCCAACCTCCCTTCTTCTCAGAAGATGACCGATCCGCGGTATCAGGATATTGCTTCGCGTGATATTCCAGAAGTCATCGACGATGATGGTACAATGGTCCGGGTAATTTGCGGTGACTTCTGGGGTAAGAAGGGACCGGTGGATGGAATCGCGGCCGAGCCTCGTTACCTCGATATCTCTGTCCCGGCAGAGAGGCGCAAAACGCTTGCGGTCGAAACCACTCGACACGCATTCGCTTACGTTTTCGAAGGCACGGGCACGTTTCGAGACGCGTCAGATCCCGTCGCGGTCAAGACAGAGGGCGTCGGTCCGTTGGAAGGAACCATTACTTACGAGGCTGAGAATCGGTCGCTGGTCCTTTTCGGAAACGGCGACGAGGTCACTGTGCAGGCAGGCGATGAGGGAATCAGGTTTTTACTCGTTTCGGGAAAGCCCCTCAAGGAACCGGTGGCATGGCACGGTCCGATCGTTATGAACACTGATGCAGAGTTGCGGGAAGCCCTTGCAGATCTTCGAGATGGTACATTCATCAAGAAGGCATGATTGGCCGGGCGGCGATGAGCAATCAAAGTGGAGACGATTCTAAGACACGAGGGGGGGCTCGTTGACATGACAAGCCTGACTCGTCCATTGCGAACTGAAGTCAGAGTAAGCCGTGCTGAACTACTCGGGACACTCCTCTGCATTGTGGGCGGCGCGGCCGGTCTCATGGGGCAAAGTGTAACGACGGCAAGGGTTCAAACGCGGCACCTTTCCGATTCGGTTTATCTGCTCATCACGACCGACAAGGATTCGTCGGTGACGAACAGTTTATTGTTGGTTGGCCCAGAAGCTACCGTCTTGGTGGACCACCCCGGAGATTGGAGAACCCTTCGTGCGAGTGCTTCAATGATAGACGCGTTGCGGGACTCTTGGCGTGCGCTCCAAGCAGAAGATCCTACGCTCATTGTGAACACACATTGGCACGGAGATCATACGGCGGGGAATGTCGCGTACGCGAATGCCCGTGTCGTTGCCCATCACAATGTTCGCGCCCGTTTGGCAGCGCGGCAAACGCCGTGGTGGTATCCGGACGGAATTGGGCCCATGCCACAGCGTGGTTGGCCCGACATAACGTTTGTCGACTCGATGACTGTTTTCGAGAACGATCAAACCATACGCCTTTGGAATTTTGGTCCGGCACACACCGACGGAGATGCGGTTGTTTATTTTGAAGAAGCCCAGGTTGTCCACATGGGCGATCTTTATCATGGGCTCAGCGACCCGTCGGTCGGAGAAGACATGCTAGGGTTACTTGCCACACTCGAGCAGGTGGAGCGGCGGGTTCCGGAGACCGCACTTATCGTAACGGGTCATGGTGGTGTTACGTCGTTGGACGAATTGCGGCGATACACGATCATGTTGCGTGAAACGATCGACCGTGTCGAGGCCGCCGTACGTCGCGGCGCGACTCTGCAGCAGGTGCAGGGTAGGGGTGTACCGGAACGGTGGCGCCGCACGATTCCAGATGCCGATGTTGCTAACGCTTGGCTGCAGGAAATCTATCGAACATTGACAGAGGTCGAACGGTGAGCGACGCTGTTGTCTCGGATGCACACGTTCGACTCGCAATTTATGAACATTTCGTTCGGACGGCGCATGCGCCTTCGGCGGGGAATTTAGCGGCAAACCTGGGAACAACCGAGACTGGCGTTGTTAGTGCGTTCCACCGATTGGCGGATGACCACTCGCTGGTGCTACGGCCCGGCACGGACACAATCCTCATGGCCCATCCCCTGTCCGCAGATCCAACGGGTTACGAGACACACATCGATGGCATGACGTATTCGCCCAACTGTGGTTGGGACGCAATGGGTATTGCAGCCATGATCGGTAAACCGGCTCGTGTAACGTTTCGTTGTCCCGACTGTGGCGGCCCGATCGAGTTTTCGATTGCCGACGGACGGTTAGACACGGACTGGTTGCGTGTTCACTTCGCTGTACCGGCACGTCAATGGTGGGATGACATCGCGTACACATGAATGACGATGAATCTCTTCTGGTCAGAAGAGCACGTTGAACGATGGCTGGATGACACGGGAATCGAAGGTGGCGAAACGTTTTCTGTCGAACAGGGATGGCAGCTTGCTCAAGAACTGTACGGCGATCGTTTGTCGCCAGATTGGACACGGAAAACGCCCGCAGAATACGAAGCGATGTTTCGACGAGCTGGACTCACGTCAGATTTTTGGAGCCTGACATGAGGGTGTATCGGCTACGCGCCAGTCTCTGGTGGCTTGCCGAAAACATCGTACAAGGTATCGATTGGGATGACGCGGAATGAGTGTTCCCCCAGATCCGCAATACGCGGAGCGTGTCGCCAAGAGTTTTTCCCGTCAGCAGTTCATGTCAACACTGGGTGCCGAACTCGAGTCCGTAGCACCCGGAGAAGTGGTCATCAAACTGCCTTTCGGTTCTCACATTACACAACAGCACGGATTTGTACACGCAGGGGCTCTTTCAGCCGTCGTCGATTCGGCCTGCGGTTACGCGGCATTAACGTTGATGCCACCGGGTACGGCAGTTCTAGCCGTCGAGTTCAAAGTGAACTTTATGGCGCCCGCTTCTGGCGATGAGTTCTACGCCAAGGGAACCGTGGTCCGAGCCGGGCGAACGCTTACCGTGTGTTCAGGTGAGGTACGCAACGGTCGTGAGGGTTCGGTTGTCTCAATAATGCAATCGACAATCATATCTCTCGACAGACCAGAGATGGCGGACTGATGCGGGACGCCACGGAACCTTTGTGGGTCTGACACGTAGGTAATCGGGAACTCCGTTGCACATCGGCAGGCCGTCCCTCCGATCGCGGGCATCAACGTTAGCCGCGTCAGCTTTGTGCTGGAAGTTGCGGAACTCGTTGTCTTTCAACGATTTGCAAACATACGAACCAGCAGATGAGGTGGGCATGAGCAAGTTATGTCTAGCGGTCGCGATGACGGCTCTCGTTGGCGCGCCGTTACAGGCGCAACAATTTGGAGCCTATTCGGCAATCCACGATGATGAGATCCTGATCAGCGAACCCGTCGATCAAGGTGATCCAGCGACAGTCTACATCTACCGCCGCGCAGTGGGTGGATGGGAACAAGCTGGAACGTTAATGGCCCCCGAGCACGAAGGCGGCGACTACTTCGGCCGCTTTCTCGCGGTGGACGATCAGTCTTTGATCGTTGGCGGCAC
>JAZDDD010000745.1:0-4595 GCA_036679545.1 Gemmatimonadota bacterium
CTAACTCTGTAGCTCGCGTCTTTTGTCCAGACAGCGACGACACCGCATTTGGCATTGAGCGACGCGTTTTGGAATACCTGTGGAATGGTTGATGCGCCCGTGTAGATTTCTATCCCGGCCACTGCCCGGGGCATGACGACATCGAGCGATGCTGCGGTGACGTGTACACCATCAATGAAGTACTCAACCTCGCATTCGCGGAACGTGCTTAGCCCTGCCGTGCCACGACGACTTGTGATGACACCGCCTGGGCGCACGTTAAAACCGGTCACCGAGCGAAGGACATCAGAAGTCTGTTCCGGGTTCATGCGGTCGATGTCTTCATAAGTGAAAAACGTACCCTTCTGGGTGCGTCTTCGTAGGAGAAAGTTACGCATGATACTGCTGGCCCGAAATTGCTCTCCCTCGACGGTAATGGTTTCTAACCCGATAGCCCCTGTCGGTGTAATTGCCACGGTGCCAAAATCCACTTGCATCGGGCGGGTCACATCGAGTGTGAACGTTTGCGCCCAGACCGAGTATCCGATTTGGCGAATAAGGACCGTATGTTCCCCGCTGCGGATTCCCTCGATACGGAATGACCCATCTTGCCCTGACGTTGTGTGTCGATCCGCTTCTGCCAGGCTGATATCCACACCACCCAGCGGAGACCCGGTCAGGGAGTCCGACACCGTCCCGAAAAATATGGCTTCGTGCGCCCGGCGCAGCACGATAGAGCCTAGCGACACGTCCCGGGTGTCCTCGATGGATACCTGCAGCCTGGCGGCCCACGGCTCGTAATTGTCGTGTCTGACGAAAACCAAGATTTCACCGGAGCGGATACCCGGCAAACGGAAGTATCCGTCTTCGGCGGTGCTTGTTTCTAGACCGAGGTTTGGCACGCTGACGGTGGCGCCGAGAATTGGTGTGCCCGTTGCTGAGTCACCCACAACCCCTACGAACGCCGGCTGTTGGGCTGCCAGCGTCAGGGGAACTGCTAGGTTGGCGACAAACAAATGAGCGAATCGGTGCATTTGAGTCTGACGGGTCACTTGTCAATATACTGCTTTGTGCGGCCGTTCGGCGCTATGTATGGGATGATCGGCCTAGTCCCGGGGTCGCATGAATCTCCGGCGGCTGCACCGAATTAACGGGATAAGACTTCATTTTCTGACATGGGTCTGCGGTGCGATGGCGGCTGGACCGTTCGACACCAGAATCTGACCGGTTGGCCCGGTCTTCTAGCATGCGGACCTGTCGTCTCGTAGGTTCTCAATCGTTATCAAACTTCCCCTTCTACCAACAAAGATCATAAACCCTCAATGATCCGAGTCGATAAACTCACGAAGACCTTTAAGGTCAGTCGCAAAATGCGCAAGGAGCTGGGCAACCAGGCCAAAAACGGTCACGTCACCGCCGTGGACGCAATCAGCTTCGAGTGCCGACCGGGGCGGGTGTTTGGTCTTCTTGGGCCAAACGGCGCAGGGAAGACGACCGCACTGCGGATGATTGCGACGATGTTACGCCCAACCTCAGGCAGCTTCATGGTTGATGGCGTGGACGGTGTGGCCGAGCCTCGCACGGTACGCGGACGGATTGGCTTCATGACGGGAAACACTGGCCTGTACGATCGTCTGACGGCGACTGAAATGGTGAAGTATTTTGCCGATTTGCACGGCATGGATGACCAGTCGTTTGAGCGGCGGCGGAAGGAGTTATACGATCGTCTCGACATGCACGGGTTTGCCAACCAAAGAATCGCACAACTCAGCACCGGCATGAAGCAAAAGGTATCTATCGCACGCACGATCATCCACGATCCCGATGTCGTTGTCTTCGACGAGCCGACGTTGGGTCTCGATGTCATGACCTCGCGTCGCATTGTGGAGCTGATACGCACGTGTCGAGACGATGGGAAAACGGTTCTCTTCTCCACACACATAATGGGCGAAGTCCAAACGCTGTGTGATGACATTGCCATCATTCACAGAGGTCGGCTCTTTTTTAATGGTACGAAAGAAGCCTTCGAGGGGCAGATGACGAAATCGACGTACGAGGATGAGTTCATCCACCTCGTGGGGGAGGACTAGATGACCCGGGCAGTGACGATATTCCGTAAGGAACTCAAGGATACAATGCGGGACAAGCGGACCATCATCATGTTGGTGGTCGTGCCCATCCTGGTCATTCCTCTTTTGTTAGGGCTGGTAGCCAAGCTGGGTCAGTCCTTGAGTGCACGCGCCGAAGCGGAAACATCGACGATAGGTTTTGTTGGGAGCGAATACGGATCCGCGTTGTACGAACAATTTGCGGCGGATACGCTGTTCGAGATTCGCACGGATATTGATGCCGGTCGGATTGAAGAACTTATCCGAGACGATTCGTTGGAAGGGGCGGTGGTTGTTCCACCGGAATTTGCCAGACGCGTGGAGCAGGATCGCCAGGCAACGGTGCAAATTTATTTCCGTTCGTCCAATCAATTGAATGTGACGGAACGGAGAATGCGTGATGCCATTGAGGCGTATGACGAGTCGGTGGTAGGTCGCCATCGAAATCGCAGCGAACGACGTGTCGAGTCTGCAAGAAGTCCTTGGCAAGACCGTTGGCGGTTTTCTTCCCTATATGTTCGTGCTGTTGAGCTTTACCGGTGCCATGTATGCCGGCATTGATCTTGGAGCAGGGGAGAAAGAACGCGGAACGTTGGAGACCATCCTTTCATCGCCTGCGAACCGACTCGATATCGTGCTTGGCAAGTTTGTTGTGATCGGTTTGGTTGGGTTTGGATCAGCGGTTCTTTCAATGCTGGGTCTCTATATTGGCGTGCGGACGATCGGGGAGATTCCGCAGGAGTTCTTGGATGTGGCCTGGAACATTTTGAATTGGAAAGTCGTCACGATGCTCGCCAGCCTCATGATTCCGATGGCCGCATTTTTCGCGGCGTTGATTCTGGCGGGATCGGTGTATTCCAAGTCATACAAAGAAGCGCAAAGCACCTTAACGCCACTCACGTTCATCATCCTCGTTCCGGTGCTCGTGGGACTGATGCCGGGTATTGAGTTAAATGTCCCGACTGCGCTCGTACCGATCCTCAACGTGTCGTTGGCCACCAAGGAAGTCATCGCCGGGACCATCGATCCGTTCCAGTTGAGTCTGGTTTACCTTTCGCTCTTCACGGTCGCCGGGCTCAGTATTTGGTTTTGTGTGACGTGGTTTAACAGGGAAGAGGTGTTGTTTAGGACGTAACGGAAAAGTTCTCCGGGCGGTTACTCCCAATCGAAGCCAAGCGATTGGGAGCAACCGAGGCAAACGCTGCATATCAGGAGCTGACGGTCAGTACTGCCGTCGTGCCGTGAGAAACATCCCAAGTCCCATCGATATTCCGGACACCAGCAGCGCGAACGCGGCGAATCCCAGACCGACTGACGGCCCTGCCCGCAGCACTCCGAATTGTCGTTGCACCCATTGCCGTGTCCAGTCGGCCGGTTGTGCGCCCGTCAACTCGGAGAATGCGACATCTAAGGGTCGGGAGGTCTTCCAGAACTCTTGAAACGATTCGTGGCCAAACTGCGCCACAAGTTCTGACAGCATGAACATCTCGCGACCGCCTAGATTCCAACCGGTGCGCGAAAGGCTTCGCGGGCCGACGTAAGTTTCCTTGATCCGCCCGTAGCCGACGGTCTTTGGCGTGAGTCGGGTGATGCGTCCCCCCCTACCGTGGACAATTTCCGCGCACGCATGCTCTTTTCCCGTCGCGCACGCGAATGCAACAGGCGAAAAACCGTAGAGGTCGCGATCCTGCGCGGCTTCGCGTAATCTGGCGACGTTGGGCGTGATGGCGTCTAAGCCATCCCAATTGGGGACGAGACTGAATCGATAACCGGCCTCCTCCAGCCATGTAGCCACGGTCTCACCGGGTTTGCCAAAAGCTGCATAAAAACCGCAGGGACCGACGCCCAAGCCGGTCGTGAGAAAGTAGTCTGCCGAGTATGACTGGAAATCTGTCAGCAACATCTGCGTACGCATCAAGTGGCTTGCGTTTATCGTGGCAATGCGGATGCATGTCTCACCGTCGGTTGTCTGCGGCAGAAGTGTCACGACGTCTATGTTGCGCGGTGGGGAAGGTGCGAGGAGGTCCAACGGTTTTCCAGGAGTGAGTCTTAGGAACATCGCCACGTCTATTTGTGTCGGTGTCCCCAATTTGATCCACTGCGTGTCCAAGGCCTGTTGAACCTGTGTCCGCATTTGTTCTGGAACGTCCGCGGTCGCGAATACCGCTGGTCCGTTTGCTTTGGTCTCCTCTCCGTTCAGTGCCGAAAGAACCTCGTCGCGCAGCAGGGCTAGATCTCGGCGTTCTCGCAGTTGGCGGATTTGGCGTGATAGTTGTCGTTGCGCAACCCGTGCGGGGTTGTCGGTCGACTGGGAGTGGATAACGTGTATTCCGGTCTCTTTGTTTGGTGGGAGGTATGCCGCGGCAATGGCGGCACAGCCCAACACCACGAGGCTTACCCAGTGTCTCAATTGTAGCGCCATCGTGTACTCCTCGTTGCCGCAAACATGAACGCCATCATCCAAACAATGGTTACCGTCGCCGTTCCTCCCGTGACACGAACGGGCGC
>JAZDDD010000745.1:4613-6453 GCA_036679545.1 Gemmatimonadota bacterium
GTGGTAAAAATGCTATCCATCGAAACACCCGCGGATGCTACTAGTCTTTCCTCGTTGCTTCCACCGGTTTGAATGAGACGCGCAAAAGCCTGGTCGCCACCGAGAGCAAGCGCGGTGCTTACCAACTGCTGGCGGTGCATCTGACTCAACGCGTGGGGTTGGGTACGCCAGCGCTCCAAGAGGCGCAAACAGGACGCATCATCGTCGCCCGTCTGGCACAGATCGTACGTCTTTTCGTTGGCACGCGAGATGAAACCCGCACGATCGGCGGCAATGGCTACTAAAGCTCGTCGATCATCATCATCGAACCATTCGCGGAAAGGATCGGGTGACTCAGCAAGGCCCATTGCGATGCGACAACCGTCCCACATCCTCCGCCAACAGGCGCCCGCCGTGTTAAATGGACTGCCGATCAAGTCAACGTAAAACCTTCGCATGTCGTGTGGCATACGCGATGGGCCAATGGAGCCAGCCCAACGCACTAGGTCCGGCGGAACCAGATTTACCATCTGTTGGTTCACGGCATTCGCCAAGGCCCGAGTGATTGATTCCCGGATTCCAGCCGGGGAGTTCAGTGTTGCGAGATCGGCCAACTTTCCGATGGACTCGGTACCCACGTGAACATGGTATCCGAGTATCGGTGGATCATTGTCCCTCAGTTCTACTGGACTTAGCTCGACACGAAACGTTGTGGACTTCAATAACTCGGTCGAACCTCCCACACGGTCTTCGATCCGCGCCCACACTTCTTCGATGTTGGCCCGAATGTACGGAATGGCTTCGCCCACAGCGATGACCGCCAGATGGCCGATCTTGACTGTATCGACTGGAATCTGCGATGCAAGCAGACTGTCGATCCGCGTACGTGCGTTGTCCGCAGCATCCGCAATGCGCGTAAGTTCGATCCACTCGGCGGTAAGTTGCTCGATGTGTTTGTTGAGCGAATCAATATTCTGTGCCAAGAGCCCGGTATTTGCGGCGGACGCAAAAATGAACGCCGGGATCGTGGCCCGTACGCAGCTGTCAAGTATCTTACACATCGATCAACATCCAACGACCGCCAAATGCGTTGAATGGGCTTGCTGGCCCAAGCAAGATGGTCAAGAACGGGCGCACGATAGAATCGCCATAGCCGACTGTGGTCAGGAACAACATCGCGACGGTCACAACTGTGGCCCCGCCGAGGACGATGCCCGCGATTCGCGGGGTTCCCGACGCGATCGCAAAGAAAATGGCAAACGCCATTGCCGTTGTAAGTGCGAATCGGATCGTCAGTGCGATGGGGTATGCCGTAAGACCTTCGGGGACGGTTGCACTGAGCGATGCGCTGATTGTACCGACGCCAATGGCGACGACGACGGGCACGACAATCAATAAACCGGCGCCGAATTTTAGCAATGCGTATTGCGATCGTGGTAAAGGCAAACTCATTGCGTAAACATGATCGGCTCGATGATCGCGCGACCATGCCGACGTGCCAAGCAGCAGACCGACCCCTGCAGCCAATACAGGGTAGGCGAGACCCCATTGAACTTGGCTACTCAACAACAGCGGCGCGGTTGAGAACGTGAACTCGGCCGTCGCAAACTGCACGGACAGAATCGGAATCGTGAACGCCACGATGCATGCCAAAGCAATGGGCAGTCGCACGGCCTTCCATTGATCGAGAAGTAATACGTGGTACATCTGCTTAACCCTCCATTTCCGATCGGAACGCCTGCAAAAGTGCGACGAATCCATCCTCGAGATCGAGATCCACAACTTCACGTAACTGCGCGCCACTCGATTCGAAGTAGGTCGTCATACCGGGATTCCAACCTCGCACGAGCCACATTTCACC